>WLIH01000131.1 GCA_009702305.1 Actinomycetota bacterium
CGCCGGGCTGGGAGCGCCTGCCGGACTACTGGACCGAGGCGTCGGCCTACCTCGACGGCGCCGAGCACGCGGGCGACCCGGCGGCCGCCGTCTGGGTGGTGCCCGGCTCCGGCTTCGGGATCCAGCAGTGGGGCTGGACCATGGAGGAGCCGATCCAGGTGCTCGGCGAGACGCCGTGGATCACCCGCTCCCAGGTGCCGCTCACCCCGGCGGCGACGATCCGGATGCTCACCAGCCTGGAGAGCTACCTCGAGACCGGCGCCGGGTCGCCGTACCTGGCCGGCGTGCTGCGTCGCATCGGCGTCGACCGGATCCTGCTGCGGCACGACCTCGACCAGGGTGCCGCCCAGTCCATCTCGTCGGGGCTGGTCTCGCAGGCGTTGGCCAGCTCGCCCGGCATCGAGCGGGTGGAGACCTTCGGACGCCTGGCCTTCGGGCCCGCGATCGAGGTCTACGACGTGGTCGGCGGCGCCGACGGCTACCGCGTGCGTGACGCTGACGACGTCGTCACCGTCGCCTCCTCGGTGGAGGACGCCGTCACGGCGGTGGGTGCCGGCCTGGTCGACGAGGACCAGCCGATGCTCGTGCAGGGCGAGACGGGTCGGGCCGCGGACATCGTCGGTGACGGGTACCGGCTGCGCGAGCGCGCCTTCGGTCGGGTGCACGACGCCGAGAGCAACGTGATGGCGCCCGGCGACCCCTACCACGCGGGTCGGGTCCTCCCGAACTATCCGGGCCCCGACGGCTCGACACCGGTCAGCGCGCGCTACTTCGGCATCGCCGGCGTCACGGCGACGACCGCCAACGGGTACGCCGACGTCTTCGGCCCGGTGCGACCGGAGACGGCGCCGTGGGCCACCCTCGACGGCGACCCGGCGACGTACTGGCTCTCGGCGCCGTTCGTGCCCAGCCTCGGCCAGTCGATCGAGATCGACCTGGGGCAGACCCACACCCTCGACGACGTCGCGCTGTCCGAGCCGCTCAGCGTGCTCGGTCTCGACCCGGTGTCGTCGTGGCGGGTCAGTGCGGGCGGAGCCTCGGTCGTGGTGACCCCGGACCCGGTGACGCGTTCGGCCGTCGCCGACCTGGGCGGGGTGCGGGCCGACCGGCTCAGCGTCGCGGTGGCCGACGGCCCGGCCGGCGGTGGACAGGCCTCGCTCGCGACGATCGAGATCGACGGTGTGACCACCTCGCGCTCCCTGGCCGTCGGCACCCGCGGCACGGCGCCCGATCTCGACCTCGTGTTCACGGCGGCTGCGGAGACGCGGGCCTGCTCGCCGACCCTGCTCGGCCCGGACTGCTCGCTGAGCCGGCAGCGGCCGAGTGAGGAGTCGACCGGCATCGACCGCACGGTCACCCTCGATCACGCCGGCAGGTTCGAGGTCTCCGGCGACGTGGTCGCCCGCTCGCTGCCTGGCACGGCGCAGCTGCTGCGCCCGCTGGGCGGGATCCAGGTCACGGGCAGCTCCTGGCTGGCCAGCGACCCGGGGGTCTCGCCGCGGATGGCCTACGACGACGATGGTGCGACGTCGTGGGTGGCCGACCCCCGCGACCCGGCCCCGACGCTGACCTTCGACCTCGGGCGCACCAGGCGCATCACCCGGCTGGCGATCTCGCCACCGGCCCCGGTCGCCGTGCGGCCGACGAGGGTCGAGCTGAGCACCGACGACGAGTCGCGGGTGATCGATCTCGACACCCTCCTCGACGGTGTCGCCCGCTTCGCGCCCCTGCGCACCGACGAGCTCACCCTGACGTTCTCGCGTCCCGGAGACGACACCGGACGACCCCTGGGTGTCGGCGAGGTCATCCTCGGCCCAGGACGGCTGAGCGTGCCGATCGACGGCGCCGAGCCGACCGGCGCGGTGTGCGGCCTCGGGCCGCAGCTGGTGGTGGACGGGCGCACCAGGCCGACCCGGGTGGAGGGCCCCATCGGGGCGGTCATCGGCAACGGTCGGCTCGCGGTGAGCCTGTGCGACGGAGACCTGAGCCTCGCGGCCGGTGAGCACCGCATCGTGCTGCGCTCGAGCGAGCAGTTCCAGCCCGTCTCGCTGGAGCTGCGCGGCGATGATGCCCGGACCTCCGGGTCCAGCTCGCGGACGCTGGGCGTCGTGTCGCGCACCGACACCCGCAGCGTCCTGGAGGTCTCGCCCGGTCCGGAGGCGGTGCTCTCGGCCCCGCAGAGCTTCAACCGCGGCTGGAGCGCGAGCGTCGACGGCCGGCGGCTCGAGCCGGTCGAGGTCGACGGCTGGGCGCAGGGGTGGGTGCTGCCCGCCGACACGTCGGGTCAGGTCGTGCTCAGCTTCGAGCCGCAGCGCGCCTACGTCGTGACCCTCGTCGGCGGCCTCGCGTTGATGGGACTGGTGCTGCTGACGGCGGCCGTGGTCGGCGTCCGCACCCGCCTCGCCCCTAACTCGAGCACCAGCCCCGGCTCGAGCCCCAGTCCAAGCCCCAGCGCCGACCCGGCGCCCGATCCGCGAGGACGACGGGGTCCGCGCTCGTGGTCGCCGCTCGCCGCCACCGTCGTCGCCACGACCGCCTGCGCGGTGCTCGGTGGTGTGGTCGGCGGCCCGTTCGTCGCGCTGGCCGCCGCGCTCGGCAGCGTGCTGGCCGGGCGCCGGGTGCTGGCGGTGGCGCTGGCCTCCCTGTTGATGCTGGCGGGACTTCTCGTCGTCGTCGTCCAGCTCCTCGACGCACCGGTCACGCCCGACGCGACGGCCGACCTGCTGACCGGGGCCGGATTGGCTCTGGCCATGGCTGCGGCCTGGCGACACCGCTCTCCCGACACCGCAGGGGCGCCGTGACCAGCCGGCGCGCCGTGGTCCAGGACCTCGCGTGGACCACCGTGTTGAGCGTCGTCGTCCTCGGACCGCTGCTGATCGGCAGCGGCTACTGGCTCTTCGGCGACATGGTCTTCGTCCCGCACCAGCCCTGGAAGGACGGGTGGCTCGGGCTCGACGGCGCCGCGCCCCGGGCGGTGCCGATGGACGCCCTCGTCTCACTGCTCACCCAGGTGGTGCCGGGGTCGGTCGTCCAGCGGGTGCTCCTGGTCGGGGCCTTCCTGGTCGGCGGACTCGGCGCCGGCCGGCTCGTCGGTGCCCACGGGGCGCTGGCCCGGGCGGCCGCGATCTCGCTGATGCTCTGGAATCCCTGGGTCCACGACCGGCTGATGCTGGGCCAGTGGGCGATCCTGGCCGGCTACTTCCTGCTGCCGTGGGTGGCCGTCACCGCGCTGCGCGCCGCGCGCGACCTGCGTCGCGGTCTGCCGCCGCTGTGGGTGGCCCTGACCCTGGCCGCGGTGTGCAGCCCCAGCAGCGGGCTGATGGCCGTGCTCGTCGCGCTCGTGCTCGGCGCCGGTCCGCTGCGGCGTACGACCGCCGTCGCCTCGGCCGGCCTCGTCGCGAATCTGCCCTGGCTGGTCCCGTCCCTGGTCGCGTCCGGCTCGACGCTGAGCACCGACGACGTGTTCGGCGCGTTCGGCGCCCGCGCCGAGACCTCGGGCGGCACGATGCTCAGCCTGCTCTCGCTCGGTGGGACGTGGAAGACCTCGATCGTGGCGCCGGAGCGCACCAGCCTGCTCATCGTGGTCCTGGCGGCGGGTCTCAGCGCGGTCGCGCTGCTCGGGCTCAGGCACTCGCGGTGGCCGGCGGACTCGCGATCGGAGCCGGTGCCGCGGCTGGCGCTGCTGGCCGCGCTCTGCCTCGGGATCGCCGCGCTGCCCACGCTGCCCGGGGGTGAGCCGCTTCTGGAGACGCTCGGTCGGTGGGTGCCGTCGCTGGCGGTGCTCCGCGACTCCCAGCGCTACCTGGCTCCCGCCGTGCTGCTCCTGCTGCCCGGCATCGCGGGAGCGGTCACCTGGGCGCGTGCGCAGGTGCGTCCGGGGCGGGAGGCGATGGTGGCGGTCGCCGGTGCGTTGGTGATCGCGCCGATGACATTGCTGCCGAGTCTCGCCTGGGGCAGCCTCGGCGACCTCCAACGCACGACCTATCCCGACGACTGGTCGGCCGTCACCGACCTGGTCGGCGATGACGACACCACGGTCGTGCTGCCCTGGCAGGGCAGCTACCGCGGCTTCGCCTGGGCCGGGCGCCGGGCCGTCCTCGACCCCGCACCACGCCTGCTGCCGGGGCGGGTGCTGATCGACGACCGGGTCTTCGTCGACGACGTCGTGGTGCCCTCCGAGGACCCGGCGCTGGTGCGCATCACGGCCGCGCTGGCCGTCGGCGATCCCGATCTGACCGGTCCCGCGCTGCGCGCGCAGGGAGTGCGTTGGGTGCTGGTCGAGAAGGGCATGCCGACCGGCCCGGTGCCGTCCGGTGCGACGGCGTACGACGGCCCGGCGCTGATGCTCGTCGACCTCGGCGAGCCGCCTGCACCGGCTGCCGCGAGCGGCGGATCCGGCCGCGCTGCGGTGATTGTGGGCGATTTGTTAACCCTCGTGTTACAACTGTGCATGACCTGCGTCACATTGTGGACGAGGATCTGCGAGAGTCGTTGGGAGGCGACTCGTCGCTGCGAGTCTTTGGGAGGGGACCCCGCATGAACATCATCATCTCTGCCGTCGTCGGCGGCATTCTGGCCACGGCCGCCCTGGTGGGCGGCGTGCAGGCCGCGCAGGGCGGCGACCAGAAGCCGGTGCAGGCCGACCGCCTGTACTCGTACTCCGACCAGTAGGGCCACCTCCGAGAGCGCGCCGCGCTCTCGGCGTCGCACGGACCCGGCATCGCCGGGGCCGCGGTCGACGCATCCGTCAGACGACCCTTCCGGGTCGGCCGCATGGAGGAGGGAGACCCAGACATGCTGCAGATCGTCATCCCGGCGTACAACGAGCAGGACCGGCTGCCGCGCACGCTGCGCGAGCTGCGTCGCCACGTGTTGCGCTGTCGTCCGGTCACCGGACCCGTCGAGGTCGTGGTGGTCGACAACGCCAGCACCGACGCCACCGCCGCGCTCGCCGCTGCCGCCGACAGCCCGGCCCTGCCGGTGCGGGTCGTGCACTGCGCGACGCCCGGCAAGGGTGCCGCCGTCCGTGCGGGCATCGGCGCGACCGACGCACCCGTCGTGGGCTTCATGGACGCCGACGGCGCGACCCGGCTCGACGCGATCGACGAGGCCTGGCGCCGGCTCGCGCTCGGCGCCGACGTCGCCATCGGGTCGCGCTCGGCCACCGGCTCCTGGACCGAGGCCCGGCACAGCTGGCTGCGCGCCGGCGGTGCCCGCGCCTACCGCCACTGCACCGCTCGCATCGTGCCCGGCGTCGCCGACACGCAGTGCGGCTTCAAGCTGATGCGCGGCGACCTCGGGCGCTCGCTCTTCGCCGACCTCGCGGCCACCGGCTTCGCGTTCGACGTCGAGCTGCTCGCCCTGGCCCGAGTGCGCGGCGCCCGCGTCGAGGAGATCCCCGTCGTGTGGACCGACGTGCCCGGGTCGACCTTCGACCCGCTGCGCCACGGCCTCGGCTCGTTCGCCGAGCTCGCCGCCATCGCGTGGCGGGTGCGCTCCGCGCGGGCCGTCCAGCCGGCGGTGCCGCCCATCCTGCAGCCCGTCCTGCAGCCCGCCTTCACCTCCGTCGCCACGGACTACCCCTTCGCCGTGGAGGCCTGACGTGACCACCACCGAGCTGACCGGACGCCGCATCGCGGTCGTCAACTGGCGCGACCTCGACCACTCGCTCGCCGGCGGTTCGGAGCGCTACGCCTGGGAGTTCGCCCAGGCGCTGCGCGAGGGCGGCGCCGAGGTGGAGTTCATCACCGCCCGCGACGCCGGCCAGAGCCGCACCGAGGTGTGCGACGGCATCCGGATCCACCGTGGGGGCGGTGCGTTCGGGTTCTACGCCTTCGCGGCGTGGAGCCTGCTGCGCCGTCGGCGTCGGCTCGACGCGGTCGTCGACCCCGAGTGCGGCATCCCGTCGTTCTCCCCGCTCTTCGTCCGGCGCTCGACGCCGGTCGTGCTGGTCGTGCACCACGTGCACCAGGCGCAGTTCGCCACTTACTTCCCGGCCCCGCTCGCGCGGTTCGGCCAGCTGCTCGAGCGGGTCGTGATGCCGCGGGTCTACCGGCGCCGCACCACCGTCGCCGTCTCGGAGTCGACCCGCCTCGAGATGGTGCGCCAGCTCGGGTGGACCGGCCCCGTCGGACTGCTGGCCAACGGCGCCACCATGTCCGTCGCCGACACCACCACCGCCGACAAGCAGCCCGAGCGCCTCGTGGTGCTGGGCCGGTTGGTGCCGCACAAGCGCGTCGACCTGGTGCTGCGTGCCGTCGCGGCGCTGCGCCCCGAGCACCCCGGTCTGCGCGTCGACGTCGTCGGCAAGGGCCCCGAGCAGGGGCGGCTCGAGGCGCTGGTCGCCGAGCTGGGGCTCGGGGACTGCGTGCAGGTGCACGGGTTCGTGAGCGAGCAGCGCAAGGACGAGCTGCTGCAGGCCGCCAGCCTGCAGGTCTGCGCCTCCGACATCGAGGGCTGGGGGCAGGTCGTGCTCGAGGCGGCGGCGTACGGCGTGCCGACGCTGGCGCGCGACGTGCCGGGTCTGCGCGACTCCGTGCGACCCGGCGAGACGGGCTGGCTGGTGCCGGATGCTCCCGGCGACCTCGACACCGTCCTCGCGCGGCTGAGCGACCAGCTCCGCGACGCGCTGCGCCACCTGCACGAGCCCGAGGAGCACACCCTGACCGTCAAGGCCTGCCAGGCCTGGGCCGCGGAGTTCAGCTGGGAGCGGATGCGCCGCCAGGCGCGCGAGCTGATCGTCGAGGAGCTGCGCCGTGCCTGACACCGACCACCACCGCACCACCGTCACCCGTGCCGACCTGGCACACAACCCGAGGAGCACCACCATGCGACGTCTCGCCAGACTCCGGGCCATGAGCCCCCGAGTGATCAGTCCGGCCCTGATCGGGCTCGGAGCCTTCTTGGTCGTGGCCGGCGTGCTCGTGCGCCTCTACGCCTACCCGGCGCTCGCCGCGGTGCCGACCAACTACGACAGCTTCACGACGCTCGAGGCCACCGACGCCACGATCTTCAACACCGATCCCGAGGTGCTGGCCCCGGAGACCACCGACCTGGCGATCACGTCGCACACGGTCGCGGGTCACTACCCCGACGCCCCCGAGGGTGTCGTCGTGTGGGCCAACTCGGTCACCGTCCGCACCG
>WLIH01000132.1 GCA_009702305.1 Actinomycetota bacterium
CACGATCGTGGGGCCGAGGTTGTCCTTGACGAGGTTGACGCTCGCGGTGATCGCCTCGATGGGCGACATGTTCTTGTCGATCACGAAGAACAGGCTGTAGCTGGTGGCGAAGCCGACCACCAGACCGGGCAGGTAGCACAGGATCGTGCCGACGAAGGTCGCCGCCGCGATGATCACGCTGGTGACCAGCACCGGCACGATCTTGTCGGTCTTGAAGACCTCGGACACGGTGAACGCGCGACCCTCGGTGATGCCGAGAGCACCGCGGATCAGTCCGGCTCCGACGACCTGGGCGGCGATCAGGATGAGCGCGCTGATCAGGGCCTGCACGATCAGGGTCGCGAAGAACCCGGACCCGTCGTCGCAGGTGAAGACGCCGTCCTCGGTGCTGCACGAGGCACCGCTGAGCAGCACGCTCTGGATGCCGATACCGATGCCGACCATCACGCCGATCGCGATCAGCAGGGCGAGCGCGGCCAGCAGGATCTGGGAGACGTTCGCCTGGAACTTGGCCCAGCCGTAGGACAGCGCGGCGCCGAGGTCCCAGTCGGGACCGGCCGGGCCGCCGTAGCCGCCGGCGGGCGGCGGAGCGCCGTACCCTCCATCGGCCGGCGGAGGCGGAGGCGGCGGCGGGGCGCCGTAGCCGCCGGCGGGCGGCTCGGTGGGCGGTGGTCCGGCAGGCGGTTCGTACGACGACATCGTGGGTCTCCTGGGGGTGTCCGATTGAACGGTCCGGAGCCTGTGAACCTAGTGGTTGAGCCGGAAACGCAACAGTGGTGGTCGTCACGACCGGTCGCCCGGGCCTGCTGCGACCGGCGCCGGAGCATGATGGGCGCATGAGCCGCACGCGCCCGGTCCGGGAGATCGACGAGACCGACCTGGAGGTGGGGGGCACGTCGCATGCGGCCGCCGGCGTGACGGCCGTGGCCGTCGCCATGAAGCGCGCGGTCGACCAGATGGGCGTCGCGCGCACCGCCCGGACGCTGCTCAAGCTCAACCAGGCCGACGGGTTCGACTGCCAGGGCTGCGCCTGGCCCGACCCGGACCCGGAGCACCGCCACACCGCGGAGTTCTGTGAGAACGGCGCCAAGGCGGTCGCCGAGGAGGCCACCAAGCGCCTGCTGGGCCGGTCGTTCTTCGCCGAGCACGCGATCGAGTCGCTGCGCGAGCGCAGCGACTACTGGCTCGGTCAGCAGGGCAGGATCACCGAGCCGATGGTGCTGCGAGCCGGCGCGACCCACTACGAGCCGATCTCCTGGGACGACGCCTTCGAGCTGGTCGCCGGGCACCTGCGCGGGCTCGAGTCGCCGGACCAGGCGATCTTCTACACCTCCGGCAAGGTCTCCAACGAGGCGGCGTTCGCCTACCAGCTGTTCGTGCGCTCCTTCGGCACCAACAACCTGCCGGACTGCTCCAACATGTGCCACGAGTCGACCTCGGTCGGACTCGCCGAGGTCATCGGCATCGGCAAGGGATCGGTCAGCCTCGAGGACATCCACGAGGCCGAGCTGATCGTGGTCGCCGGGCAGAACCCGGGCACCAATCACCCCCGGATGCTCAGCGCCCTCGAGATCGCCAAGCAGCGCGGCGCCCGGATCCTCGCGATCAACCCGCTGCGCGAGGCAGGCCTGGTGCGGTTCAAGAATCCCCAGTCGCCGCGCGGCGTGATCGCCGGCACCGCGCTGGCCGACCTCCACCTCCCCGTGCGGATCAACGGCGACCTGGCGCTCTTCCAGGCGATCGGGTCGCTGCTGCTCGAGTGGGACGCCGTCGACCACGACTTCGTCGCCTCGCACACCCACGGCTTCGAGGAGTACGCCGCCCACCTGGCCGAGCTCGACTGGGAGGCCGTGCTGCGGGCGACCGGGCTCGAGCGCGACCTGATCGAGCAGGCGGCCCGGATGTTCGCCGACTCGGGCGCGACGGTCGTGTGCTGGGCGATGGGCATCACCCAGCACCGCAACTCGGTCGCGACCGTCAAGGAGATCGCCAACGTCGCCTTCCTGCAGGGCAACATCGGCAGGCCGGGAGCGGGGCTGTGTCCGGTCCGCGGCCACTCCAACGTGCAGGGCGACCGGACGATGGGCATCTGGGAGCGAGTGCCGGACCACTTCCTCGACGCGCTGCGCGACGAGTTCGCGATCACGCCGCCGCGCGAGCACGGCCTCGACACCGTCGCGTCGATCACCGCCCTCCACGACGGCGAGGCCCGGGTCTTCGTCGGCATGGGCGGCAACTTCGTCTCCGCAGCCCCCGACACCGAGGTCACCGAGGAGGCGATGCGTCGCGCCGACCTCACCGTCCACGTCTCCACGAAGCTCAACCGCTCCCACGTCGTGCATGGCCGGGAGGCGCTGATCCTGCCGGCGCTGGGCCGCAGCGAGAAGGACCTCACCGGCGGGCGAGAGCAGCGCGTGACGGTGGAGGACTCGATGTCGGCGGTCCACGCGTCGCGCGGACCGCTCCGACCGGCCTCTCGTCACCTGCGCTCGGAGGTCGACATCGTCTGCTCGCTCGCGCTCGCGACCCTCGGCTGCGACCACGTCGTGCCGTGGGCCGAGATGCGCGCCGACTACGGAGAGATCCGCCGCCGCATCGCCCGGGTTGTGCCGGGCTGCGCGGCGTACGACGAGTTGGTCGCCCAGCCCGGAGGCTTCGTGCTCCCGCACCCCCCGCGCGACTCGCGCACCTTCCCGACCGCTGTCGGCAGGGCCGTCTTCACCGTCAGTCCGATCGACGTGCTGCACGTGCCCGAGGGCCGGCTGCTGCTCCAGACGCTGCGCTCCCACGACCAGTTCAACACCACGATCTACGGACTCGACGACCGCTACCGCGGGGTCAAGGGCGGGCGTCGCGTCGTGTTCGTGCACCCCGACGACATCGCCGCGCTCGGGCTCGCTGCCGACCAGGTCGTCGACATCGTCAGCGAGTGGACGACCTCCGACGGGTCGGTGGTCGAGCGCCGCGCGCCGGCGTTCCGCGTCGTGGCCTACGAGCAGCCCCGTGGCTGCGCCGCCGCCTACTACCCCGAGACCAACCCGCTGATCCCGCTCGACTCGACGGCCGTCGGCAGCAACTGCCCGACCTCGAAGTCGGTCGTGGTGCGCCTCGAGCACAGCGCCGGCGGTGCGGCCGGGATCGCGAGCGACGCCGGAGCGCTGACCCCGGACGGCCGCGGCGACGGGGCCAAGCGCCGGGTCGATCCCGACCAGCTGAGCTGAGGAGAGCCGTGAGCAACCTGGACCGCAGCCCCGACGAGGTCGTCTGCCAGGCCGGACCGACGGCTGCCTCGGCCGTCGAGGTGATGGGTCCGCGCGACGTGCCGCTCGGCGGTCCGCGGGCCATGCGCGTACGCCGGACGCTGCCGCAGCGCGGCCGCTCGCTGATCGGGGCCTGGTGCTTCGTCGACCACTACGGGCCCGACGACGTCGCCGAGTCCGGTGGCATGTCGGTGGCCCCGCATCCGCACACCGGGCTGCAGACGGTCAGTTGGCTGTTCACCGGCGAGATCGAGCACCGCGACAGTGCCGGCCACCACGCGATGGTGCGGCCGGGGGAGGTCAACCTGATGACCGCCGGCCACGGCATCAGCCACTCCGAGGTCTCCACCCCCGACACGACCACCCTGCACGGCGCCCAGCTCTGGGTCGCCCTGCCGGAGGCGGCCCGCGACACCGCTGCGTCGTTCGCCCACCACGCGCCGGGTCCGCTGCGCGGCCAGGGGTGGGAGGCGCGGGTGTTCCTGGGCTCGCTGCTGGGCGACACGTCACCGGTCGCGACCGCGACGCCGCTGCTGGGCGCGGAGCTGCTCCTCGAGCCGGGTGCGCACCTGGCGCTCGACGTCGATGCGTCGTTCGAGCACGGGGTCCTGGTCGACCAGGGGAGCCTGACGGTGGCCGGCGAGCCGGTGGCGGCCCACGAGCTGGCCTACGTCCCGGCCGGTGCGTCCTGCCTCGACCTGCGCGCCGGCGACGAGCCGGTGCGGATGCTGGTGCTCGGCGGCGAGCCGTTCGGCGAGGCCATCGTCATGTGGTGGAACTTCGTGGGGCGCACCCACGAGGAGATCGTCGCGTCGCGCGACGCCTGGCAGGTGCAGCTGGTCGACGGAGCCCTGGTCGACGGCCGATTCGGCATCCCGGTCGGGCAGGACGTGGCGCCGATCCCGGCCCCGGAGCTGCCCCGGGCGCGGCTGCGCGAGCGGCGCTGAGCCGATCGGCGACCCGCCGACGATGGCGGAGTAATTCGCGTGTGTCTCTAGAGTTAGACCATGACGCACCAGGCCACGACTCGACCGTCCTCGGAGCCGATCGATCTCGCGACGCGCACCATCGCCGTGGTCGGAGGGGGTGCCAGTGGCGTCCTCACGACCTGGCACCTCCTCGCCTCGTCGCCCGACCCGGCTCTGCGGGTGCTGCTCTTCGAGGGGTCCGGGCAGCCGGGTCGTGGTGTCGCGTACTCCACCACCGACCCGCGGCACCTGCTCAACGTGCGGGCCCGCGACATGAGCGCGTGCCCCGACGAGCCGAGCCACTTCGTCGCCTGGGCCGAGCGCGCCGGGCGACCGGTCGAGCCGACCGGCTTCCAGCCGCGGATGGTCTTCGGGGAGTACCTCACCGACCTGCTCGCCGAGGTCTCCGGTCCGCGTCTCGAGGTCGTCGGACACCGCGTGAGCGACGTCGTACGCCGTCCGGGCGGCTTCAGCGTGCGCAGCGGGGCCGGCGAGCACGCGGTCGAGTCCGTCGTGCTCGCCCACGGCAACGCTGCGCCCCGGTCCCTCGCGGTCGACGGCGTCGACCTGCCCGAGGCGTCGTGGCACGTCGCCAACCCCTGGGACGCCGCAGCCCTGGCCGGTCTCCCCGACGATGCGAGCGTGGTGCTGGTCGGCAGCGGGCTGACCGCCGTCGATGTCGCCATCTCGCTGCTGGAGGACGCGCCACGCCGCCGGGTCGTGATGCTCAGCCGTCAGGGCGAGCTGCCGCGCCCCCATCGGGTCGACACGTTCACCGCCTGGGTCACCGCGATCCCGACCGGCGCGCTGCGAGCCGACGACCTCGCCGACCTGGTCCGCGCTCAGGTCGAGGCGGCAGCGCGTCACGACGTCGACTGGCGCGCGGTGGTCGACGGGCTGCGGGGCGTGACCCAGTCGATCTGGCGTCGGCTCGACCTGGAGGAGCGCCGGCGGTTCCTCGCCGTGCACGCCCGGCAGTGGGAGGTGCATCGCCACCGGATGGCGCCGGAGGTCGCCGACCGCATCGCGGCGTACCGCAGCCAGGGTCGACTCACGCTCGCCGGTGGCGGGCTCACCTCCGTGGTCGCCGCGGGCGGCCGATGTCGGGTCGCCCTGCCCGGCGGCGACGTGGTGGCCGATGCCCTGGTCAACTGCACGGGCCCGATGACCGACGTCACCCGCACCTGCGACCCGCTGCTGCGTGCCCTCGTCGAGCGGGGCACCGTCGCCCCCGACCCGCTGGCACTCGGTCTGTCGAGCACCAGCGGTGGCCTGCTGCTCGACCGCGACGGAGCTGTCGTGCCTGGCCTCTACGCCGTCGGACCGCCCCGCAAGGGCGCCCTCTACGAGTCCACCGCGGTCCCGGAGATCCGGGTGCAGGCCGCCGAGCTGGCCGCCCACCTGCTCGCCACCACCTCCTGATCACGTGAGCCGTCGCACATGTGCGCGCAATAGGTGCACATAGGCGACGGGTCGCGAGCGTGGGAGGGTGCGGGCATGGGTCCGGTGACTGGCGACGACGGTCTCGCGCGCTGCCCCTGGGCCGGCGGCCCGGGCGTGATGCGCGACTACCACGACACCGAGTGGGGCACGCGAGTGCACGGCGAGGCCGCCTACCTGGAGCGGCTCACCCTCGAGGCCTTCCAGTCGGGTCTGTCCTGGTCGACGATCCTGCTCAAGCGAGACGCGTTCCGCGAGGTGTTCGCCGGCTTCGACGCCGACGTGATCGCGGGCTTCGACGGTGTCGACCAGGCCCGACTGATGCTCGAGCCCCGCATCGTGCGCAACCGCCTCAAGATCGCGGCCGCCGTGACCAACGCCCGGGCGACGGTGGGGCTGCGCGAGTCCGGCGGGCTCGAGGAGTTCGTCCTGTCCTTCGCGCCGGCCGACCCGCCGGCGCCCACCGACACCGACGAGATGGCGACGACCTCGCCGGAGTCGCGGGCGTTGGCCAAGGGCCTGAAGAAGCACGGCTTCGCGTTCGTCGGGCCCACCACGATGCATGCGCTGATGGAGGCGATCGGGGTCTTCGACCCGCACCTGGTCGGCTGTCACCGCCGCGGCGCGTGAGCGGCCTGCCACACTGACCGCGTGCTGCGCGGACTGGTCTGGCTCCTGGCGTGCCAGCTCGTCGGCGAGGTGCTGGTCCGCGCGATCGACGTCGACGTGCCCGGCGCGGTCGTGGGGATGGCCCTGCTGTTCGTGGTCCTCCAGCTGCGTCGCCCCGCCGATGGCGCCTCCGTGCTGGTCGCGGCCGACGCGCTGCTCGCGCACCTGCAGCTGCTCTTCATCCCGGCCGGCGTCGGGATCGTCGCCTACGCCGCCACCCTGCGCGACGACGCGCTGCCGATCGGCGTGGCGCTGGTCGGCTCCTGGCTGGCCGGGCTCGCCGTCGTGGGCTGGCTGGCGACCTGGACCGGACGGCGTACGGCGGAGGTGCGGTGAGCGACCTGCGCGAGGCGCTGGACTGGGCCGCCCGGTCGCCGCTGCTGCTCCTGCTGGTGACTCTCGGCGGCTACCAGCTCGGCTGCTGGGTGCGCGACCGGACAGGTGGTCACGCGCTCGCCCAACCGGTGGTCGTGGCGGTAGGCCTGGTCGGACTGACGATCACCGTCCTCGACGTCTCCTACACCGACTACCTGGCCGACGTCGACCTGATCACCTTCTGGCTCGGCCCGGCGACGGTCGCGCTGGCCGTGCCGCTGCACCGGCAGTCGCACCGGTTGCGCGGCTTCGTGGCGCCGCTGGTGGTGACCGTGCTGGCGGGTGCCGTCGTGTCGGTGACCACCGTGGTGGTGCTGGTGCGCGTCCTGGGCGGCAGCGAGGTGCTCGCCCGCACGATGGCTCCCAAGGCCGCGACCACCCCGGTGTCGATCGCGCTGTCCGAGTCGCTCGGTGGTCTGCCCGCGC
>WLIH01000133.1 GCA_009702305.1 Actinomycetota bacterium
CTTCCTGGTCAACGGCAAGAAGGTCGACATCCCGTCCTTCCAGGTGACCGCCCACGACATCATCGACGTGCGTGAGAAGTCGCTCGAGATGACGCCCTTCATCGTGGCTCGCGAGACCCACGGCGAGCGCGTCGTCCCCGCCTGGCTGGAGGCTCTGCCGAACCGGATGCGGGTGCTGGTCCACCAGCTCCCCGTCCGGGCGCAGATCGACCTTCCGGTCCAGGAGCAGCTCATCGTCGAGTACTACTCGAAGAAGTGATCTGAGGGCACCGCTCCCGGGGAGACCCGGGGGCGGTGCCTGACCGCTCCACCGGTTTTCTTTCCACCTGTACTTCCACCAGTACGCCGTCACCCTCGCAGTTCGGGCCCGTCAAATAGCGGATGCGCCCGGAAAGGAAAACACCAGTGCTCATCGCACAGCGCCCCACCCTGTCGGAAGAGTCCGTCGACGAGTTCCGTTCGCGCTTCGTCATCGAGCCCCTCGAGCCCGGCTTCGGCTACACGCTCGGCAACTCGCTGCGTCGCACCCTGCTGAGCTCGATCCCCGGTGCGTCCGTCACGAGCATCAAGGTCGACACCGTCCTCCACGAGTTCTCGACCATCGAGGGCGTCAAGGAAGACGTCACCGAGATCATCCTGAACCTCAAGGGCCTGGTCGTCTCCTCGGAGCACGACGAGCCGGTCACCATGTACCTGCGCAAGTCCGGTGCCGGCGACGTCACCGCTGCCGACATCGCGCCGCCGGCCGGCGTCGAGGTCCACAACCCCGACCTCAAGATCGCCACGCTGTCCGACAAGGGCAAGCTGGAGATGGAGCTGGTCGTCGAGCGTGGCCGCGGCTATGTCTCGGCCGTCCAGAACAAGGGCGCCGACAACGAGATCGGCCGGATGCCGGTCGACTCGATCTACAGCCCCGTGCTGAAGGTGACCTACAAGGTCGAGGCCACCCGTGTCGAGCAGCGCACCGACTTCGACAAGCTGGTCATCGACGTCGAGACCAAGTCGTCGATCCGTCCCCGCGACGCGATCGCCTCGGCCGGCAAGACCCTCGTCGAGCTCTTCGGTCTGGCCCGTGAGCTCAACGTCGAGGCCGAGGGCATCGACATCGGTCCCTCGCCCGTCGACGAGCAGCTCGCTGCCGACCTCGCCCTCCCGGTCGAGGACCTGCAGCTGACGGTCCGTTCCTACAACTGCCTCAAGCGCGAGGGCATCCACACCGTGGGTGAGCTCATCAGCCGCTCGGAGCAGGACCTGCTCGACATCCGCAACTTCGGTGCGAAGTCGATCGACGAGGTCAAGGCCAAGCTGGTCGAGATGGGCCTGTCCCTGAAGGACAGCGCGCCCGGCTTCGACCCGCACGCTGCCCTGGCGGCGTACGGTGACGACGACGACGACGCGTTCGTCGAGGACGAGCAGTACTGATCCCCAATCGACCGGCACCCTGCCGGTCGTCTACCCCGGTACCTCATACGGCCGGAGAGAAATGAGTGAGAGATGCCTACTCCCAAGAAGGGCAAGCGCCTCGGCGGTAGCCCCGCCCACCAGCGCCTGATCCTGAGCAACCTGGCGACGGCGCTGTTCGAGCACGGTCGGATCACGACCACCGAGGCCAAGGCGCGCGTGCTGCGCCCGCACGCCGAGAAGCTCATCACCAAGGCGAAGAAGGCCCACCTGGGCGAGAACCCGCTCCACCAGCGTCGCGAGGTCCTCAAGACCATCCGCGACAAGGGTGTCGTGCACACGCTCTTCACCGAGATCGCGCCGACCATGGCGGAGCGTCCCGGCGGCTACACGCGCATCACCAAGATCGGCCCCCGCAAGGGCGACAACGCCCCCATGGCGGTCATCGAGATCGTGACCGAGGCCTACGCCCCCTCCGCGCCGAAGGCGAAGAAGGCTGCCCCGGCCGCCGCTCCCGCCCCGGTCGTCGAGGAGCCGACGGTCGAGGCCGACACCGCGACCGAGGCTGACGCCGAGGAGACCCTGGAGACCGAGGCCCCGGTGGTCGAGGCCGCCGAGGTCGCCGAGGAGGAGTCCACCGAGGACGCCGAGAGCACCGAGGACAAGGCCTGATCCAGGCCCCTCGTCGACCCGCCCGGACCTGTCCGGGCGGGTCGATCTCATTTCACGAGCGGCTCAGAGCCGTGCCGGTCGGTCGCGGCGCAGGATCGCCCAGCCGCTGACCGCGAGACCCAGGCAGAACAGGATGGCACCGGTGACCACCAAGGCACCGATGTCCTTGGTCAGCCCGATCCCGAGCAGCACCACGCCGAGCAGCACGTCGCTGCCGCCCACGAGCGTCAGCAGGCTGAGGGTGGACTCCGACGGCTCGTCGGCCGGGGGCTGCTCGTAGGTCGGCACCGGGCCATGGTGGCCCATCGGGCCGCTCAGCTCCAGTGCTGCTCGACCAGGCGGGTCGCCTCCGCGCGGGTGAGCCCGAGGCGGCGGGTCTGGGCGACGTACTCCGCGGCGGCCGCGGCGGCGGCATCCGAGCCGGCCGCCGAGCCGGTCGCGACCGACGTGCCGTGGCGGCCCTCGGTGACGACCACGCCGTCGGCCTCCAGCTCGCGGTAGGCCCGGGCCACGGTGCCCGCGGCCACGCCGAGCTCGGCGGCCAGGGCGCGCACGCTCGGCAGTCGGGTGCCGGCCGCCAGATCGCCACTGGCGGCACGGGAGGCGATCTGGGCGCGCAACTGCTCGTAGGGCGCCTCGGTCGCCGACGGGTCGAGGGGCAGCACACTCACGTCGAGCATGATAGAGACGAGCATGCGCTCCGACATCCTGGTCCTCGGTGAGTCCCTGGTGGACGTGGTGAACACCCCCGACGGGCGCACTGTCGAGCACCCCGGCGGCAGCGCGGCCAATGTCGCTGTGGCGCTTTCACGCTTGGGCCGCCCGGTGCGGCTCGCGACGGCGTACGCCGATGACGGCCGGGGTCGCGCGCTCGCCGGACACCTGGAGGCGTCAGGCGTGGGCCTGGCGCTCGACCCGCACGTGGTGGCGCGCACGTCGACAGCTGCCGCGACGATCGGTCCCGACGGCGCGGCGTCCTATGTCTTCGACCTGGAGTGGCGGCTCGGCCCGGTGCCGCTCGAGCCGGCCCCCGTCGCCGTGCACACCTGCTCCATCGCAGCGGTGCTCGCCCCGGGCGCAGCCGAGGTGGCAGCCACCATCGAGGTGCTCCGCGAGCGGGCCACGATCTCGTACGACCTCAACGTCCGTCCGGCGATCACGGGCGTCGGTGCCGACGTGGTCGCCGCCGTCGAGCGCCTGGTGGCGCTCACCGACCTGGTCAAGGCCAGCGACGAGGATCTCGCCGTGCTCTATCCGGGGTTGTCGGTCGACGACGCGGTCGCGCGGCTGCGCGGGTTGGGTCCGCAGGCGGTCGTGGTGACGCGCGGTGCGGCCGGGGCTACCTGGTCGGGGTCGGTGGAGGTCGCCGTCGAGCCGACGTCGGTGACGGTCGCCGACACGATCGGCGCGGGCGACACCTTCGGGGCGGCAACGCTCGACGCGCTGTGGTCGCTCGGGGCGCTCGGCGGACGGCTGCCCGACCTGGCCGCGGACCAGATCCTGGAGGTGCTCGCCTACGCCAACCGGGCGGCGGCGGTCACGGTGTCGCGACCCGGTGCCGACCCGCCCTGGAAGACAGAGCTCTAGGACCTCGGTGTGCTCAGGGTGCGATGTCGGCGGGTGCGAGGTGCTGGTGGACCAGCGGCACGACCGAGGCGCCCTCGCCGCTGGCCGCGGCCACCCGCTTCATCGAGCCGGACCTGATGTCGCCGGCGGCGAAGACGCCCGGCGCGGTCGTGGCCAGGTTGGCGGGCGGCAGGCCGTCGCGCCAGTGCTCGCGCGGGACATCGCGACCGGTCAGCACGAAGCCGTCCTCGTCGCGCGCGATCGCCTCGGGCAGCCACTCGCACCGCGGCTCCGCGCCGAGCAGGAGGAACAGGCCACCGGCGGGCACCCGGCGCTGCTCGCCCGAGCGCACGTCCTCGAGCACGAGCCACTCCAGGCGGCCCTCGCCGCCGCCGTCGGCGACGATCGTGCAGGTCTCGACGTCGATGCGCGGGTTGTACTCGATCTCGCCGATGAGGTACGACGACATCGTCTCGGCCAGGGTCGGGCGGCGCACCAGGATCGTGACCGAGCGGGCGAAGCGGGACAGGTGCACGGCCGCCTGACCCGCGGAGTTGCCGCCGCCGACCACGAAGACGTCCTGGTCCTCCATCTCGCGGGCGGCCGTCATCGCTGCTCCGTAGTGCACGCCGAGCCCGACGAGCTCCTCGAGCGGCTCGACCCGCAGCTTGCGGTAGGCGACGCCGGTCGAGATGACGACGGCGCGGGCGGTGACGTCGCCGCCCGCGGTGCGCAGCACGTGCGGTGCGCCGTCCGCGCCGAGCTCGAGGGACTCGACCGCCCAGCCCGTGAAGAACTGGGTGCCGAAGCGGAGCGCCTGGTTGCGGGCCCGCTGGGCCAGGCGCATGCCCGAGATGCCGCGAGGGAAGCCGAGATAGTTGCGGATCATCGAGCTGGTGCCGGCCTGGCCACCGATCGCCTCGGACTCCAGGACCACGGTCGACAGGCCCTCCGAGGCGCCGTACACCGCGGCGGCCAACCCGGCAGGACCGCCGCCGACGACGCACAGGTCGACGACCTCGTCGACGGTGAAGTCGCCGGGCGCGCCGTAGATGCTCATCGCCACGTCACGCACCGACGTGGCCTGGATCGGCTCCCGGTTGAGGGCGTAGACCAGGGGGTACGACGCGTCGTCGGGTAGGAGATCGCGCACGAAGCGGCCACCCTCGGAGTCGGGCTCGTAGACGCGGCTCGGCATGCCCATCCGGTCCAGGAAGTCGCGGATCGCCAGCACCAGGCTGTCGCGCACGGGGCTGACGATCTTGACCGAGACGACCTCCGGGTCGGCGACGGTCGAGCCCCAGTCGGAGAGCAGGTCGGTGACGGCGTTGTGGAACTCCTCGTCGCGGGTGCCGCGCGGCATCAGCAGGTAGGCGTCGTACTTGCCCTTGGCCATGCCGGCCCGCAGCGGAGGGCCGTCCGCGATGAAGTGGTCCCAGTGCGCGGCGATCATCCGGCGCGCGTTGGGTGCTGCGGCGCGCCACTGGCCGAACGCCTCCAGCACGTGGGCGTCGGGCAGTCGGGACTCGGTCACGATCAGCGCGACCTGGCCGGACTCCGCGCGCACCTGCGTCGCCTGCTCGAGCGCCTCGGCGCACGACGCGGCGGTGCGCACGTCGTACTCCCGGGTGTAGCGCCAGAACGAGTCCAGCAAGGTGTCCGCGTGGTCGGGGGAGACCAGGAGGATGGCGGGCCGCGCGACGGGGGACTGGCTCACTCCTCCAGCCTAGGGGCCATAGGATCCGGGCGTGCGCCTGCGGATCGACCTCGCCTACGACGGGACCGACTTCCGTGGCTGGGCGACCCAGCTCGGACTGCGCACCGTCCAGCACGAGGTCGAGCAGGCGCTGGCGATGTCGCTGCGCAGCGAGCGGATGCCGGTGGTGTGCGCGGGACGCACCGATGCGGGCGTCCACGCGCGTGGGCAGGTGCTCCACGTCGACGTCGACCCGGACGCCCTGGTCGAGGCCGCCGGCCGGTCGTCGTCCCCGCCGCCTGAGGCGCTGGCGCGCCGACTCAACGGGATCCTGCCCGCCGACGTGCACGTGCGTCGCATCGTCGAGGCGCCCGATGGCTTCGACGCCCGCTTCTCCGCCCTGTGGCGTCGCTACGCCTACCGCGTTGCTGACTCGACGGAGCTGCTCGACCCGCTGACGCGTCGCTCGACCCTCGCGTGGCCGAGCACGATCGACCTCGACCTGATGAACGACGCATCCGCACGGCTGCTCGGGCGCCACGACTTCGCGGCCTTCTGCCGGCGCCGGGAGGGCGCGACGACGATCCGCACCCTGCTCGAGCTGGACTGGTCGCGCGACCCGTCGGGCATCGCGGTCGCCAACGTCAAGGCCGATGCCTTCTGCCACTCGATGGTGCGCTCGCTGGTCGGCCTGCTGCTGCCGATCGGTGACGGACGCCGGCCCGTGACCTGGGCCGACGAGGTGCTGGCCCAGACGACGCGACGCTCCGACGTGACCGTCGCCCCCGCGCACGGACTCACCCTCGAAGAGGTCTGCTACCCGGTCGACGTCGAGCTGGGGGAGCGGGCCGAGCAGACGCGGGCCAGACGGATCGGCCCGGGTGTCGGCCATGAGTGACGACACGACCGAGCAGGAGCACTACTTCAGCGCCGACCCGGCCGTTGCCTTCAAGCGGATGCCGGTGGTGGCGACGATCTGGGGACACGAGCTGCGTCTCGTCTCCGGCTCCGGGGTCTTCGCCCAGGGGCGGGTCGACGTCGGGACCGGCCACCTCTTCCGCGAGACCGCTCCGCCGACCGGCGGCCGGATCCTCGACCTGGGCTGCGGCTGGGGCGTGATCGGACTGGCCGCAGCGGTCGCCTCGCCGGACGTCGTGGTCACCGGGGTCGACGTCAACGAGCGCGCCCTCCTGCTGGCCCGGGAGAACGCCGCCTCCCTCGGCGTCGCCGACCGCTACGCCGCGCTGACCCCCGACGCCGTGCCGGCCGAGGCGGCTTACGACGAGATCTGGTCCAACCCGCCCATCCGGATCGGCAAGGAAGCGCTGCACGACCTGCTGCTGACCTGGCTGCCCCGCCTCGCCCCTGACGGTCGGGCGGTGATGGTCGTCAGCAAGAACCTCGGAGCCGACTCGCTGCAGCGCTGGCTGGGGGAGCAGGGCTACCCGACCGAGCGGATCGCCAGCGCCAAGGGCTTCCGGGTGCTCGAGACTCGCCGGGCGCCGGGATAGTCAGGGACCTTCGGCACGCCGTCGCGGCGTGTCCGCGTGCCGAACGTCCTCGACTATCCCGGGCGCTCACGGGGTGATCGGGTGGGCGAGCAGCGCGGTGGCGCGGTCGTCGTCGACCCGGTGGCGCTGCCAGAGGAGCAGGAGGAGCTCCTCGGCCGTGCCGGTGACCTCCACGGCCTCGCCCGCGCCGAGCTCGATCGGGTCGACGTCGAGGTCGGTGGGGATCAGCCGGAGTCGACCCGGCAGCGCAGTGGTGCGACCCAGCCGGACCTGGCGGGGGTAGAACATC
>WLIH01000134.1 GCA_009702305.1 Actinomycetota bacterium
CGCGCCCTTGAGCGCGATCCCGACCGCGACCGCGGCGACGACACCGGTGCCGATCGATGTCGGTGCGTCGAGGAATCCGTCGGGCACATGCATGGGTGCGCTCCTGCGAGGGGTCGGCGTCGGTGGTGTGAGGCGTTGAGTACCGTTCGGAGCCAGCAGTGATGCGGATGGGTCCGTGTTGCTCAACCTACGTTATTGCACATCGTTGGCACTTGGACAGGAGCCCCTCGTGAGCAGCACCCCCCGCCTCTCCCCCGGCGACGTCGCCCCCGACTTCACGCTCACCGACGACACCGGCGCCGAGGTCTCCCTCTCGTCGCTGCGCGGGCGCAAGGTGATCGTGTACTTCTACCCCGCTGCGATGACCCCCGGCTGCACCAAGCAGGCGTGCGACTTCACCGAGTCGCTCGACTCGCTGCAGGGCGCCGGCTACGAGGTCCTCGGCATCTCGCCCGACAAGCCCGAGAAGCTCGCGAAGTTCCGCGAGAAGGACGCCCTGACCATCCGACTGCTCTCCGACCCCGACAAGTCCGTGATGACGGCCTACGGCGCGTACGGCGAGAAGACGATGTACGGCAAGGTCGTGCAGGGCGTCATCCGCTCGACGCTGGTCGTCGACGAGGACGGCAAGGTCGAGGTCGCGCAGTACAACGTCAAGGCCACCGGCCACGTCGCCAAGCTCCGCCGCGACCTCGGCCTCGACTCGTAGTCGCGTGTCGGGTCGTCGTCGGGCTAACCCGTTGACCCGGGGTACCGCCACGACACGACACCCCAGAGTCGCGGATCGGGTCGCCCGATGACTCGGGTGTGTCACGAAGGTCCAGTGACGTCCTGGGCGGCCGGCCCTGGGAGACTGACCTGGCACGCGTCCGTAGCCCAATTGGCAGAGGCACCAGGTTTAGGTCCTGGCCAGTGAGAGTTCGAGTCTCTCCGGACGCACCGAGGCGCTCGGACCCTACCGAGAGTCTTCCTCGCGCAGCCGTGGCTCGGTGAAGCCCTCGGGCCGGATGCCGGTCTTGTCGGCGAAGAAGGCGCGGATCACGTCCATGTCGGCGCGCACGTCGCCGGTGGGGTGGAACGTCGGACCCCACCCGACCTGGCGGGAGGGTCCGTCAACGAAGGCGAGGGTGATCGGCAGGCCGGTCTGCTGGGAGATCCGGTAGAAGCCGGACTTCCAGTACTCCCCCTTCGACCGGGTGCCCTCGGCGGCGATGCCGAGCAGGAACGTCTCCGAGGTCTCGGCCTCGGCGAGCAGGTCGCGGATGGTGGCCCCCGGGTTGTCCCGGTCGAGCGCGACGGCACCGGTGGCGCGCATCAGCCAGCCCATCGGGCCGACGAAGAACGACTTCTTCACCAGCAGCCGGATGGTGACGCTGTTGTCCCAGGCCAGAAGCAGCGTGAGCACCCAGTCCCAGTTGGACGTGTGCGGCGCCCCGACCAGGACGGCCGAGTCCGGCACCGTGCCGACGGTGCGCCACCGCGCCGACCGCAGCAGCACGCGGGCGAGGGTGCGGCGGACGAGGAAGTGACGGCGAGGCATCCCGCGACCCTACGGCCCGGACAGCACGGCCGCGACGACCGGGGCGAGCTCGCGCAGCGCCCTGCCCCGATGCGAGATGGCGTCCTTGTCCTCGCGCGAGAGCTCGGCGGTCGTCAGGCCAGGGCGGTCGTCGGCGACGAAGAGCACGTCGTAGCCGAAGCCGCCGGCGCCGCGCACCTCCCGCAGCACGTGCCCGTCCATCCGGCCGTGCACGACGACCTCGCCGGCGTCGTGCACGAAGGCGATCGCGCAGGTGAAGTGCGCGCCGCGCCGATCGTCGGGGACGTCGGCCAGCTGGGCGAGCAGCAGCTCGTTGTTGCGCGCGTCGGACTTCGGCGGCCCGGACCAACGGGCGGAGAGCACGCCGGGCATGCCGTTGAGCGCGTCGACGCACAGCCCCGAGTCGTCGGCGACGGTCGGCAGACCCGTCGCCTGCAGGCCCGCTCGTGCCTTGAGCAGCGCGTTGCCCTCGAACGACGGCGCGTCCTCGACCGGCTCGTCGTACGACGCGAGGCCGAGGCCCGCGAGGTCATCGAGTCCGAGCACCTCGAGTTCCGGCGCGTGCTCGCGCAGGATCCGCTCCATCTCGGCGATCTTCTTGGCGTTGCGCGAGGCCAGGAAGACCTGGGTCATCGGGCGAGGGCCTCGTGCTGGAGCCGCGTCAGGTCGGCGCAGCCCTTCTCGGCCAGCGACAGCAGCGCATCGAGCTCGGCGCGGTCGAACGGCGCACCCTCGGCGGTGCCCTGGACCTCCACGAAGGAGCCGGTGCCGGTCATCACGACGTTCATGTCGGTCTCGGCGCGCACGTCCTCGACGTAGGGCAGGTCGAGACGCGGGACCCCGTCGATGATGCCGACGCTGACCGCCGCGACCGAGCCGGTCAGCGGCTCCCCCTTGAGGGCACCGGTCGAGCGCAGGTGCGCGACGGCGTCGGCGAGCGCGACGTAGGCGCCGGTGATGGCGGCCGTGCGGGTGCCGCCGTCGGCCTGGAGGACGTCGCAGTCGAGCTGGATGGTGTTCTCCCCCAGCGCCTGGTAGTCGATGACGGCTCGCAGCGAGCGGCCGATCAGCCGCGAGATCTCGTGGGTGCGCCCGCCGATGCGGCCCTTGACCGACTCACGGTCGGAGCGGGTGTTGGTCGAGGCCGGCAGCATGGCGTACTCCGCCGTCACCCACCCCAGGCCCGACCCCTTGCGCCAGCGCGGCACGCCCTCGGACGCCGACGCGGCGCACAGCACCTTGGTCTTGCCGAACTCCACCAGCACCGAGCCTGCCGCGTGGTCGAGCCAGTGCCGGGTGATCGTGATGGGGCGGAGCTCGTCGTCGGTCCGGCCGTCCTCGCGTGCAGTCATGGCGTCGAGACTAGTGAGCCTCGGCCCACGCTGCGCGCACGGCCCACGGCCCGAGGTCACGGGCCCGGCGCCCCATCCACGGGGCCCCCTCGGTGAGCATCCAGGCGACGTTGCGGCGCCAGCTCGGGTCGAGGCCGCCCGCGGGAGCCGCGGACGGTGGCTCGAAGGCCAGGCCCTCGCCGCCCAGCAGCTCGGCGAAGCGTCGGGCGAAGAGCCGGTGGCCGAGCTCGGAGGGGTGCAGCCGGTCGACGGACCAGAACGTCCGGTCGAGCACCTCGGGGCAGGCGGCGAGGTCGACGCGCAGGCCGCCGTACGTCGCGTGCACCAGGTCGTAGACCTCGTTGACCACCTCGATGCGGGCCATCAGGGGGCGACCGAGCACCGACGGCACCCCGAAGACGCGGGCGTGGTCGTGGAAGCGCGCCGTCAACAGCAACGCACCACCGTCGTGCAAGGCACCCGCGGTGGTCATCAGGTCCTCATGCAGCCGAGCCGGATCCCAGGTCGAGCGCATCGTGTCGTTGATGCCGACGACCAGCGACGCGAGATCAGGCCGGTGCGCCAGCGCCTCGTCGAGCTGTCGCTCGCGCACGCAGCGCGCCGTCGCGCCGGAGACCGCGAGGTTGCAGAACGACACGTCGTACGCCGTGCCCATCGCGTCGGCGAGCAGCCGCGCCCATCCCCGCCACGCGGTGCCGGGACCGCCCGGCACGGGGTCCCCGATGCCGTACGTCGTGCTGTCACCCAGGGCCGCGAACCGCACGTAACGCGTCTGCACGGCCCCAGCGTCCCGGTCAGGGGAACGCGGAGGCCGTGCAGCGGCGTCGTGTCGATCAACGCCAGGTGAATCTCCGGCGCTACTTCAGCTCGGCGCGCATCAACCGGAACCAGCCGGCCACGAAGGGCAGCACGATCCAGATCAGGGAGGTCGTGGCGAGCTGGCCGTACTCGTCACCTGAGAGGTTCTCGCCGTTGAAGAGCGGCTGCTGGGCGGTGCCGAGGTCGAGCCACGGTGCGGCGTCCTGGAGGAACGGCACCAGGTTGAAGATGATCGAGGCCGCGATGGGCAGCACGAAGAAGGTCACGATCGCCGCCGGGGTGTTGAGCAGGATCAAGCCGTAGGCCAGGCCCTGGATGATCGTGAGCAGCTGCAGCACCAGGAACAGCACGAACGCGATCAGCGTGAGGTCGGCGAAGCCGTCACTGCCGGCACCGCCCACCAGCGTGCAGAGCGCAGCGATCACGACCGCCGCGAAGAACGCGGCGAAGCCGAGCAGCAGGGCCGAGACAGTCTTGGCCGCCAGCACCCGACTGCGCGACGGCTCGAGCGCGAAGGTCACCATAGCCGTGCGCTGGCTCCACTCGCTGGTGACGAGCAGGATGCCGAGCACGGGCAGCAGGAAGCCCTGGGGCGTCGCCGCGATGGCGATGAAGTTCTCGAAGATCCGGTCCGGGGCATCGGCGACGGCGAAGAAGATGATCATGAACGCCGCCGTGATGGCAGCGATGGCGGCGAGCAGCCAGCGTCCGGCGCGGGTGTCGGCTGTCTTGCGGAGCTCGACACTCACCAACCGGGTGAACGGGACACGAGGCGTGGACGAGACGTCGAGGGTGAACGACGGGGTGATCTGGCTCATGCGGGGACTCCTTGGCTGCTGGCCTCGCGCTGCGTGTCGGCGGTGAGCTCGAGGAACAGGTCCTCGAGACCGGCGGCACCGGAGCGGAGATCGGTGAGGACGATCTGGTGGGCGGCGGCGGCGCGGCCGACAGTGACCGGCTCTGCCTCCACCCGGAGGCCGTCGCCGGCCGGGTGGACGACGACGCCGTCCGCCTGGAGGGCTCGGGCGAGCGCGTCGTTGTCGAGGGACGTGACCAGCGCGGAGGCGGTGCCTTGACTGGCGAGCAGCGACTTCTTGTCACCCTGCGCGACGATCTTGCCTCGCCCGATGAGGATCATCTCGTCGGCGATCAGCTCGACCTCGTTGAGCAGGTGGCTGGAGAGCAGGACGGTGCCGCCGCGGGCGGCGTAGCCCTTGAGCAGGTCACGCATCCAGCGGATGCCGGCCGGGTCGAGGCCGTTGGCCGGCTCGTCGAGGATCAGCACCGACGGGTCGCCCAGCAGGGCGTGGGCCAGGCCGAGGCGCTGCTTCATGCCGAGGGAGTAGTTGCCCAGGCGCCGCTTGGACTCGGAGTCCGACAGCGACACCAGGGCGAGCATCTCGTCCACGCGGGACATCGGCAGACCCATGGTCTTCGCGCCGATGGTCAGGATCTCGCGCCCGGAGCGACCGGCGTGCTGCGCCGATGCGTCGAGGAGGACCCCGACATGGCGACCGGGGTTGGGGATGTCGTGGTAGGCGAGACCACCGATGGTGATCCGGCCCCGCGTGGGGGGTGTCAGGCCGACCATGATCCGCATGGTCGTCGTCTTGCCGGCACCGTTGGGACCGAGGAATCCGGTCACGCGGCCCGGCTGGCAGACGAAGCTGACGTCGTCGACGGCGGTGAAGTCGCCGTATGTCCTGGTGAGTCCTTCGACCTTGATCATGCGACCACTGTGCCCCAGCAGCGCGATCGCACGCATCGATCGCGAGGCGGTGTCGGTGAGACCTAAGTAGGGGGTCGCCCGCGACTCCGGGGCCTGCCGGACCGGTCGGGACGAGCCCTACGCTGAGCGACGTGCAGAGCCGACCGGAGGACTACCAGCCGCCCCTGACGCGCTGGGGTCATCTGTGGCGGCTGGCCCTGATGCTGGTGCTCAGCGCGATCGTCTGGCTGCCGGTCTCCCAGGCGCAGGACGACGCCGCCCCCGCGGTGGTGGTCCTCGACCTGGGCCTGGG
Source organism: Actinomycetota bacterium (assembly GCA_009702305.1). Classification (GTDB taxonomy): domain Bacteria; phylum Actinomycetota; class Actinomycetes; order Propionibacteriales; family Nocardioidaceae; genus Nocardioides. The sequence continues at coordinate 5,733 of WLIH01000134.1, forward strand.
TCTGGTCGCCTTCGTCGTCGTCCACTTCCGTCGCCGCTGGCCGATGCCGGTCGCGGTCGGGCTCTCGCTGGTCGGCGCGGTCTCCGGGTCCGCGGCCGGCCCGATCGTGCTCGCCTCGGTCTCCGTGGCGACCGCCCGGCGCTGGGGCCAGCTCCTCGTCGTCGGGGTGACCAGCTTCGCCGCAGCCGTGTTCTTCGGGCTGGTGATGCCGAGCGGATCCTCCGAGCCGGCCTGGCTGATCCTCACCTTCAACGCCATCGCGACCGTCGGCATCCTCGGCTGGGGCATGTACCTCGGATCGCGCCGCGAGCTGGTCGCGAGCCTGCAGCACCGTGCGGAGCGTGCCGAGGCGGAGCAGGAGCTGCGCGCCGCCCAGGCCCGCACGACCGAGCGTGCCCAGATCGCGCGCGAGATGCACGACGTGCTGGCGCACCGCATCTCCCAGATCTCGATGCACGCCGGCGCGCTCTCCTTCCGTGACGACCTCAGCGCCGACGAGATGCGCGCCAGCGCGACGGTGATCCAGGAGAAGGCGCACGAGGCGCTGACCGACCTCCGCGGCGTGCTCGGCGTGCTGCGCGACGAGCAGACCGGCGAGCTGCGCCACGCCCCGCAGCCGACGTACGCCGACCTGCCCGCGCTGGTGGCGGAGGCGCGGGAGGGCGGCCTCAACATCGCCTACGACGACGATGTCGCCTCCCCCGAGCAGGTGCCCGAGGCGGTCGGCCGCACGGTCTACCGGATCGTGCAGGAGGGCATGACCAACGCCCGCAAGCACGCGCCGGGCGCGCTGCTGAGCATCCATCTCACCGGCGGGCCGGACGACGGCGTCGAGGTGCTGCTGAGCAACCCGCTCGGGTTCGGTCGCTCCACCACGCCGGGCTCGGGTCTCGGGCTGGTCGGCCTGAGCGAGCGCGCCGGGCTGCGCGGCGGCACCCTGGTCCACGGCACGGTGGGGTCGGCGTTCGAGCTGCGCGGCTGGCTACCGTGGGCGCCATGAGCTCCCCGACCGCGGCGACCCGGGTGCTGATCGTCGACGACGACCCGCTGGTGCGCTCGGCGCTGACCCTGATGCTCGGCGGTCAGGGCGACCTGGAGATCGTGGGCGAGGCCGGCGACGGCCGGGCCGGCCTGGACGCCGTGACGACCCTGCGACCCGACGTCGTGCTGATGGACATCCGGATGCCCGTGCTCGACGGGCTGGAGGCCACGCGCCGCCTGCACGAGCGGCCCGACCCGCCGCGGGTGATCGTGCTGACCACGTTCGACGCCGACGAGCACATCGTGGCGGCGCTCGCCGCCGGCGCCGACGGCTTCCTGCTCAAGGACACGCCACCGGCCCAGCTGCTGGCCGCCGTGCGCGCGGTCGCCGTCGGCGA
>WLIH01000135.1 GCA_009702305.1 Actinomycetota bacterium
ATCGCTGGTCTCGTCGGTCAGACCCTCGATCGGGTCGAGCACCTCGGAGCTGACGCCCATGTCGTCGGCGAGGGTCTCGGCGATCTGCTTGGGTGCCAGCGTCTCGGAGAAGACCGTGGTGATGCCGTCGGTGCGGATCAGGGACTGCAGGCGCCCCAGGTCGGCCGGCGTCGGCTCGGCATCGGGGGAGAGGCCGGCGATGCCCTCGACCTGCAGGCCGTAGCGTGCGAGGTAGCCGAAGGCGTCGTGCGAGACGACGATGGTGTCGCGCTCGCAGTCGGCGAGCCCGTCGGCGTACGCCGCGTCGAGCGTCTCGAGGTCGGAGCGCAGGGCCGCGGCGTTGGCCGCGTAGTCGTCCGCGTGGTCAGGATCGATAGCAGCGAGCCGCTCCGCGACCGCGTCGGCGTACGTCGCCAGACGCAGGGGGTCCTGCCAGAAGTGCGGGTCGAACTCGCCGTGGTCGTGGCCGTCGTCCTCGCTGTGCTCCTCGTCCCCGTGATCGTCCCCGTGATCGTCCCCGTGATCTTGCTCGTGCTCGGGGGCCGGCAGCAGGTCGACGACGTCGTCGACGTCGAGCCGCTCGCCCTCGGCGTTCTGCTCGACTCCGGCGTCGACGGCGGTCTGGAACCCGCTCTCGTAGAGCACCAGGTCGGCCTCCGAGATGAGGACCGTCTGCGCCACGTCGAGCGAGAGGTCGTGCGGCTCGGTGCCGAGCGTCGTCAGGTTGTCCACCTCGGCATGCTCGCCGGCGACCCGCTCGGCGACGTAGGCCAGCGGGTAGAACGCCGCAGCGACCCGCACCTCGCCGTCCGAGCCGGGCTCGGTCGACTCGGAGAAGGCGGAGCACGACGTGAGGGCCAGCGTGGCGAGGGCAGTGGCGGCGGTGAGCAGGGCGCGGCTTCTCATGAGAACGATTCTCAATCAAAGTGAGAACCATTGTCAAAACTCCGCCGAGTCGGGCTGACATGACGGCCCGAGTCAGCGGGGCATAGGGTCGCGGGCGTGCTGGTCGTCAACAGGTTCCGCGTCGACGCGTCCGACGAGGTCGCCTTCCGCGCCGACGTCGAGGCGGCGCACGCGGTGCTCGCCGAGCGCCCCGGCTACCTCGACGGCCGGATCGGCCGCAACCTCGACGACCCGACCCTGTGGGTGCTGACCACGCGCTGGGAGCACGTAGGCGCCTACCGACGCGCCCTGTCGTCGTACGACGTGAAGCTGGGTGCGGTGCCCCTGCTCAGCCGCGCCCTGGACGAGCCCAGCGCCTACGAGGTCGTCGAGCCGGGGACCGCCCTGAATATCGTGGAGACGCGCTCGTTAGGGTGAGTCCTCCACCACAGTCCGGCAGCCAGCCGGGCATCGAGCGCAGGAGCATCACCCGTGGCCAAGCCGCCCCCGACCACCGTCGACAACGTCGTCTCCCTCGCCAAGCGCCGGGGGTTCGTCTTCCCGTGCGGTGAGATCTACGGCGGCACCCGCTCGGCCTGGGACTACGGCCCGCTCGGGGTGGAGCTCAAGGACAACATCAAGCGCCAGTGGTGGAAGTCCATGGTGCAGATGCGCGACGACATGGTCGGTCTCGACTCGTCGGTCATCCTGCCGCGCCAGACCTGGGAGGCGAGCGGCCACGTCGCGACCTTCTCCGACCCGCTGACCGAGTGCCAGTCCTGCCACAAGCGCTACCGCGCCGACCACCTGCAGGAGGAGCACGCGGAGAAGAAGGGCCTCGACGACCCGGACGCCGTCGACCTCGCGACCCTCGCCTGCCCCAACTGCGGCACGCGTGGCGCCTGGACCGAGCCCCGCCAGTTCTCCGGGCTGCTGAAGACCTACCTCGGTGTCGTCGAGGACGAGTCCGGGCTGCACTACCTGCGCCCCGAGACCGCCCAGGGCATCTTCTTGAACTTCGCCAACGTCGTGACGTCGACGCGGCAGAAGCCGCCCTTCGGCATCGCCCAGATCGGCAAGAGCTTCCGCAACGAGATCACCCCGGGCAACTTCATCTTCCGCACCCGCGAGTTCGAGCAGATGGAGATGGAGTTCTTCGTCAAGCCGGGCGAGGACGAGGAGTGGCACCAGTACTGGATCGACGAGCGCACGAAGTGGTACGTCGAGCTGGGCATCGACCCGGCCAACCTGCGCCACTTCGAGCACCCGCAGGAGAAGCTCAGCCACTACTCCAAGCGCACCGTCGACATCGAGTACCACTTCAAGTTCGCCGGCAGCGAGTGGGGCGAGCTCGAAGGCATCGCCAACCGCACCGACTTCGACCTGGCCACCCACTCGGCGGCCTCGGGCCAGGACCTCAGCTACTTCGACCAGGCCAACAACGAGCGCTACACGCCCTACGTCATCGAGCCGGCCGCGGGTCTCTCGCGCAGCCTGATGACCTTCCTCGTCGACGCCTACGAGGAGGACGAGGCACCCAACACCAAGGGCGGCGTCGACAAGCGCACCGTGCTGCGTCTCGACCGTCGCCTCGCGCCGATCAAGGTCGCCGTGCTGCCGCTGAGCCGCAACGCCGATCTCTCGCCGAAGGCGAAGGCGCTGGCCGCCGAGCTGCGCCAGAACTGGAACGTCGACTTCGACGACTCGGGCGCGATCGGTCGCCGCTACCGCCGCCAGGACGAGGTCGGCACGCCGTACTGCGTCACCGTCGACTTCGAGACCCTCGAGGACGGCGCGGTCACCGTGCGCGAGCGCGACACGATGCAGCAGGAGCGGATCAGCCTCGACGGCATCTCCACCTACTTCGCCGAGCGCCTGCTCGGGTGCTGAGGTGGCTGCCGTGCACGCCCCGCACCTGAGTGCCCGCCGTCGTGCTGCGGCGCTGAGCGCTCTCGTCCTCGCCGCCGTCGCGCTGAGCGCCTGCAGCAGCAGCGACGGACCCGAGCCCGCGGGCGAGACCTCGGCGCCCACGGCCACGCCGACGGCCTCGCCGTCGGCCTACCTCGACGTGCCCGAGGGCACCGAGCTCACCGGTCAGGGCGCAGCCCTCGGCATCGGCGACCCCGCGGTCGTCGCCTGGCAGCCGAAGCAGAGCCTGGTCGGGGTCCTCGACATCACCGTCGACCGGGTCGAGCTAACGACCTTCAAGAAGTCCTTCCAGGGCTGGAAGCTCGACGAGCAGGCCAAGGCGTCCACGCCGTACTTCGTGCACGCCACGATCGAGAACGTCGGCGACACCGATCTGAGCGGGCAGCAGGTGCCGCTCTACATCGTCGACGGCACCAACACGCTCATCGAGGCGTCGTCGTTCGTCAGCACCTTCGAGCCGTGCCCGAGCAAGCCGCTGCCGGAGGGCTTCGAGCCGGGGGAGTCGGCCGATGTGTGCCTGGTCTACCTCGCGCCCGACGCCGGGACCCTGGAGGCGGTGAGCTTCCGCCCGACCGAGGACTTCAACCCGATCACCTGGACCGGCGACATCAGCAAGGTCAAGGGCCCCGGCGCCGGCGACAAGGGCGGCGACAAGGACGGCGACGGCAAGGGCGGCAAGGGCAACGGCGGCGCGGGGACCGACGGCTCCTGACGGATTTGGGGCGTCCGACGCCTCGGCGAGACACTGGGGTCATGTCGACGACCACGGTGCGCGAGCACCCCGGGCTGCAGCTCGGGTCCCTGCGCGTCGACACGCCCGTCGTGCTCGCGCCGATGGCCGGCATCACGAACGCCGCCTACCGTCGCCTCTGCGCCGAGCAGGGCGCGGGGCTCTACGTCTGCGAGATGATCACCAGCCGTGGTCTGGTCGAGGGCGACCAGCACACCCGCGACATGCTGGTCTTCGACGAGCTCGAGACGACCCGCTCGGTGCAGCTCTACGGCACCGACCCGACCTACGTCGCCCGGGCGGCCGAGATCCTGTGCGCCGACTACGGCGTCGCCCACATCGACCTGAACTTCGGTTGCCCCGTGCCCAAGGTGACGCGCAAGGGCGGCGGGGGTGCGCTGCCGTGGAAGCGGGGCCTGCTGGGCGCGATCCTCGAGCAGGCCGTGGCCGCGGCGGCGGCGTACGACGTGCCGGTCACGATGAAGACCCGCACAGGCATCGACGACGACCACCTGACCTATCTCGACGCCGGACGGATCGCCGAGGAGGCGGGCTGTGCCGCGATCGCGCTGCACGGGCGCACCGTGTCGCAGGCCTACTCCGGTGACGCCGACTGGGAGTCGATCGCGCGCCTGGTCGAGCACGTCGACATCCCGGTGCTCGGCAACGGCGACATCTGGGAGGCGGCCGATGCGCTGCGGATGGTCGAGCAGACCGGCGTCGCCGGTGTGGTCGTCGGCCGTGGCTGCCTCGGTCGGCCGTGGCTGTTCCGCGACCTCGCGGCGGCGTTCGCCGGCGAGCAGGTCGCGACCCTGCCGGTGCTCGGCGAGGTGAGCGCGATGATGCGGCGACACGCCGAGCTGCTCGCCCAGCACATGGGCGAGGAGCGCGGGTGCAAGGAGTTCCGCAAGCACGTGTCGTGGTACCTCAAGGGCTTCGCCGCCGGTGGCCAGCTGCGCCGCGAGCTCGGCCTGGTCGAGACCCTGGCCCGGCTCGATGCGCTGCTCGACGAGCTCGACCCGCACGAGCCGTATCCCGTCGCTGAGCTGGGCACTCCCCGCGGTCGGCAGGGCTCGCCGCGCGCGCGGGTGGCCCTGCCCGAGGGGTGGCTGGACGACGCTGACGGCCTCGGCTGCGTCGTTGCGGAGGACGCCGCGGAGACCTCGGGAGGGTGATCCGGTCGGACACCTGTCCGACCGCGGGGTGACCCGAAACACCCCCCGAACACCCAAACAAGATTGGGTCGGTCGACTTTGGGTGTGCTTCACTCGGTGATCGCGCCAACCTCCGCTCGGGTGAGAAGGCGTCCCCACCCGCACCAGCGCTGGGGCCCCGACAGCAAAGGATCAGCGCTGTGGCAGATCATCGCCACAAGCGGGACACCAATGCCCGCCGGTCGCTTCTCCACCCGCGACCCCGCTCCATCAGTCCCCGCTTCGCCCTCGTCGCCGGACCGCTCGCGGTCCTGGCCACCACTGCAGCCGTCACCTTCGGCGTGGTCTCGGCGGACCCGGGGGCCGGCGACATCGTCGCCTCGACCAGCCCGGACGCCGGTCTGGCGGCCGCCGACCTCGGCGAGCGGCGCGAGGTCGTCTCGCGCAGCTCCTCGCGCAGCGCCCTGGAGGACGAGGGCAAGCTCGCGCGGGTGCTCTCGCGCCAGGCCACCAACGCCGCCCTGCGCCGCGCCGACACCAAGCTGTGGACCACCGCCGCCCTCAACTTGTGGACCGAGCCCGGCGAGGCCGGCCGCCAGGTCGGCGAGCTCGACGCTGCGCGCAAGGTCCTGGTGACCGGGCGTGAGCTCTTCGGCCGCGTGGAGGTCGTCGTCAAGGGCGAGTCGCGCTGGGTGACCGACGGCTACCTCTCCGCAGACAAGCCGCTCGCCGCTGCCGCAGGCCTCTCCATGGCCCCGTGCCCCGACCCGAGCGTCGAGAACGGCCTGACCTCGAGCGCCGTCTACGTCTACCGCTCGGTGTGCGCTGCCTTCCCGCAGATCACGTCGTACGGCGGCTGGGACGCGCACGGCGAGCACTCCTCGGGTCGCGCGCTGGACATCATGACCAGCGACGTCGCTCTCGGCACCGCGATCGCCGAGTTCCTGCGCTCCAACGCGGCCGCGCTCAACCTGTACGACATCATCTGGCGCCAGCACATCTGGACGCCGGTGCGTGCGGGCGAGGGCTGGCGCTACATGTCCTCGCGCGGCTCGGCCACGGCCGACCACTACGACCACGTGCACGTCGCGACGTACTGACCGGCCGACCGACGCCTCCGGGCGACGCGTCGGACGCGCTCACTAGAGTCGCCTGCGATGGACTCCTCCGAGCTGTACGACGACGCCGACCGTGAGCGCTGGGTGCCCGAGCCGCCGAAGCGGGTCGACGCGCCGGTGCGCACGGCGTTCGAGCGCGACCGCGCCCGGGTGGTGCACGCGGCCGCCTCGCGGCGCCTCGCCGCCAAGACCCAGGTGGTCGGTCCGCAGAGCGACGACTTCGTGCGCAACCGGCTGACCCACAGCCTCGAGGTCGCCCAGGTCGCGCGCGACCTGTCGCGTGCGCTGGGCAGCCAGCCCGACATCGCCGAGACCGCGGCGCTCGCCCACGACCTCGGCCACCCGCCGTTCGGACACAACGGCGAGCGGGTGCTCGCCGACCTCAGCGAGAGCTGCGGCGGCTTCGAGGGCAACGCGCAGACGCTGCGGATCCTGACCCGGCTGGAGTCCAAGACCTTCGCCGACGACGGTCGTTCGGTGGGTCTCAACCTCACGCGCGCGACGCTCGACGCCTGCACGAAGTACCCCTGGCCCCGTGGCGGCGCCGCCGAGCCGGACGGCGTGCACGCCGACGGCTCGGCCCGCGAGATCTGCAAGTTCGGCGTCTACGAGGACGATCTGCCCGTCTTCGGCTGGCTGCGCACCGGCGCCCCGGCCGGCACGCGACGGTGCCTCGAGGCTCAGATCATGGATCTGGCCGACGACGTCGCCTACTCCGTCCACGACATCGAGGACGGCATCGTCGCCGAGCGGGTCGACCTCACCCGCCTCGACACCGCGGCTGTCTGGGAGACCGTACGGGCGTGGTACGTCCCGACCGCCGACGACGCCACCCTCGACGAGGTGCTGGCCGGGCTGCGGACCCAGGGCAGCTGGCCGACCACGTCGTACGACGCCAGCCGGCGCAGCCTCGCCGCCCTGAAGAACCTCACCAGCGACCTGATCGGTCGCTTCTGCGGCGCTGCCCAGTCGGCGACCTTCGCGGCCTCCGACGGCCCCCTGGCGCGCTACCGCGCCGACCTGGTGGTGCCCGAGACGACCCGCCTGGAGATGGCCGTGCTGAAGGGCGTGGCCGCGCACTACGTCATGCAGGCCACCGACCGCCTCGAGGCGATGGAGCGCCAGCGTCAGCTGATGGCCGAGCTGGTCGCGCTGCTGGCGCACCGCGGTCCGGACGCGCTGGACCGGGCCTACGCCGACGACTGGCGCGCCGCGGCCGACGATGGAGCCCGGCTGCGGGTCGTCGTCGACCAGGTGGCGTCGCTGA
>WLIH01000136.1 GCA_009702305.1 Actinomycetota bacterium
AGCCCGTCACCAGCACGGCGCCGGAGCCCAGCGCCTCGCCGAACGCCGCTCCGGCCTCGGCCAGGGCGGCGGCCTCGTCGATGGCCTGCGCGAGCAGCGGCGCGACCGAGACCCGGTCGGGGCCGTAGATCTCGCGCGCGACGACGGCGAGGTCCTCGGCCGACATCGAGCGATCGGAGGAGTTCTGGGTGCACACCACGTGGGCGGCGTGCGGCTCGAAGGCCGCCAGGAGTCCCTCGGCGTCCTTGTCGCCCATCACGCCGACGACCGCGATCAGCGGCGAGAAGGTGAAGGAGTCCTCCAGGGCCGCGCCCACCGCCTCCGCCCCGTGCGGGTTGTGCGCCGCGTCGAGCACGATCGTCGGGCTGCGCCGCACGATCTCGAGGCGGCCCGGCGAGGTGACCTCGGCGAAGGCGGCCCGCACCAGGTCGGCGTCGAGGGGCTGGTCCCCGAGGAACGCCTCGACCGCCGCGAGGGCGACGGCGGCGTTCTGCGCCTGGTGGGCGCCGTAGAGCGGCAGGAAGATCTCGTCGTAGCGCCCGCGCAGCCCTTGGAGGGCGATCATCTGACCGCCTACGGCCGGCACCCGGTCGGCGACCCCGAAGTCGCGCCCCTCGCGGACCACACTGGCTCCGACCTCGGCGATCTGGCGATCGAGCGCGGCGTCGACGTCCTCGGACTGGGCGGCGATCACGGCGATCGAGCCGGGCTTGATGATGCCGGCCTTCTCGACCGCGATCTCGCGTGGGGTCTCGCCGAGGTAGCGCGCGTGGTCGACCGCGATCGGCAGCACGACGGCGACCGATGCGTCGACGACGTTGGTGGCGTCCCACGTGCCGCCCATGCCGACCTCGACGACGGCCGCATCGACGGGGGCGTCGGCGAAGGCCGCGAAGGCCATCGCCACGACCGACTCGAAGAAGGAGACCGGGTGCGCCTGGTCGTCGTCGACCAGCGAGAGGAACGGCGCCACGTCGTTGAACGCACGCACGAAGCCTTCGTCGCCGAGCGGCTCGCCGTCCACGCAGATGCGCTCGGTCATCCGCTCGACGTGCGGGCTGGTGAAGCGGCCGGTGCGCAGGTCGAGGGCGCGCAGCAGCGTATCGATCATCCGGCTCGTCGAGGTCTTGCCGTTGGTGCCGGTCAGGTGGATGACGGGGTAGGCCGCCTGCGGGTCGCCGAGCAGCTCGACCAGCGCCTGGATCCGGTCCAGCGACGGCTCCAGCCGGGTCTCGGGCCAGCGCGAGAGCAGCGCGTCCTCGACCTCGTCGAAGGTCTGGGCCAGGCGGGGGGCGGCGGGGGTCTCACTCATCTCACCGGCGAGTCTAGAGAGCACCGCCCCTTGACCGGCCAACTGGAACAGGTTCTAGGTTGAGGACATGAAGACGACAGTCGCGATCGTGGACGAGCAGGGCAAGGACTTCAGCTTCGCGGAGGTCGACCTCGAGGGGCCGCGCGCAGACGAGGTGCTGGTGCGGATCGTCGCCACCGGCCTGTGCCACACCGACGTGACGATGAAGACCATGCTGCCGCCGGAGATGTTCCCCAACGTCTTCGGCCACGAGGGCGCCGGTGTCGTCGAGCAGGTCGGCGCCGAGGTGAGCGGCATCGAGGTCGGGGACCACGTCGTCCTCAGCTTCCGCTCGTGCCGCGCCTGCGCCAAGTGTCAGGAAGGCCTCGTGGGCTACTGCGACTCCAGCCTGATGATCAACTACATGGGCATGCGGATGGACGGCTCGACGACCTACACCCGCGACGGCCAGACCGTCTTCGGCTCGTTCTTCGGGCAGTCGAGCTTCTCCCAGCACGCCATCGCGTACGCCGACAACTGCGTCGTCGTCGACAAGAGCCTCGACCTCACCAAGCTGGCGCCCTACGGCTGCGGCTTCCAGACCGGCGCCGGCACCGTGCTCAATGTCCTCAAGCCCCGCCCCGAGGAGAGCCTGGTCGTCTACGGCGTCGGCGCGGTCGGCCTGGCGGCGATCGCGGCAGCGGCCTCGGAGGGCGTCGGCACCATCATCGCCGTCGACCTGATGGCCAGCCGGCTGGAGGTCGCCGCCCGCTACGGCGCGATCGGCGTCAACCCGACCGAGCTCGGCGAGCAGAGCGTCGTCGACAAGGTCAAGGAGCTCACCGGTGGCGGCGCGACCTACGGCATCGACACCACGGCCGTGCCGAGCGTGGTCAAGCAGGCCCAGCAGTCGCTGGCGATCCGCGGCACCCTGGTGGTGCTCGGCCTCGGCGCCGAGGAGTACGTCGTCGACGCGATCGACATGCTGCAGACCGGCAAGCGGGTCATGGGCTCGATCGAGGGCGACTCCGACCCGCAGGAGATGGTGCCGCGCCTGATCGCCCTGCACGCCGCCGGGGAGTTCGACGTCGACGACCTGATCGTGAGCTACCCCTTCACCCAGATCAACACCGCGGTCGACGACCTCGCGAGCGGCAAGGTCGTGAAGGCCGTGCTGGTCTGGTGACACCCGCCCGGACACCCCGGGAGGGATAAAGGCGCAGGTCAGCAGGGCGAACTGATTTCCAGCCGGGCGTCACACGCCCGTAATCTGTGCGCATGACCGAGACCCAGCCCCAGGCCCCCGACACGACGAGCGCTCCCCGCGCCGTCGTCGTACCGGAGAAGCCTGCCCTCGAGGGTCTCGAGGCGACCTGGAGCGAGCGCTGGAAGGCGCAGGACACCTACGCCTTCGACCGCACGCAGCCGCGCGAGAACGTCTTCTCGATCGACACGCCGCCGCCGACCGTCAGCGGCAGCCTGCACGTCGGGCACGTCTTCTCCTACACGCACACCGACCTGATCGCCCGCTACCAGCGGATGCGCGGCAAGACGGTGTTCTACCCGATGGGCTGGGACGACAACGGTCTGCCCACGGAGCGTCGCGTGCAGAACTACTTCGGTGTGCGCTGCGACCCGTCCCTGCCCTACGACGCCGACTTCACCCCGCCGGAGAAGCCGGACCCGAAGAAGCAGATCCCGATCAGCCGGCCCAATTTCATCGCGCTGTGCGAGCAGCTGGTCGAGCAGGACGAGCAGGTCTTCGAGTCGTTGTGGCGGACCCTGGGCCTGTCCGTCGACTGGTCCCAGCACTACACGACGATCGGTCGCAAGGCCCAGGTCGTCAGCCAGCGCGCGTTCCTGCGCAACTTCGCCCGCGGCGAGGCCTACCTGCAGGAGGCCCCGACGCTCTGGGACGTCACCTTCCAGACCGCCGTGGCCCAGGCCGAGCTCGAGGCGCGCGACTACGCCGGCGCCTACCACCGCGTGGCCTTCCACCCGGTCGGCGGCGGCGCACCGGTGCACATCGAGACCACCCGCCCCGAGCTGATCCCCAGCGTCGTCGCGCTGATCGCCCACCCCGAGGACGAGCGGTACGCCGACCTGTTCGGCACCACCGTGACCTCGCCGGTGTTCGGCGTCGAGATCCCCGTGCTCGCGCACCCGCTGGCCGAGAAGGACAAGGGCGCCGGCATCGCCATGTGCTGCACCTTCGGCGACCTGACCGACGTCACCTGGTGGCGCGAGCTCGACCTCCCGGTGCGCACCGTCATCGGCCGCGACGGCCGGCTCTCCCGCGAGACGCCCGAGTGGCTCTCGTCCGAGGCGGCCGCGGCGGCGTACGAGGAGCTCAAGGGCAAGACCACCTTCTCCGCCCGCGAGGCCGTCGTGGCGGCACTGCGCGCCAGCGGCGACCTCGACGGCGAGCCGAAGCCGACCCAGCGGATGGCCAACTTCTACGAGAAGGGCGACAAGCCGCTCGAGATCGTCGCGACCCGCCAGTGGTACGTCCGCAACGGCGGGCGCGACACGGCGCTGCGCGACGAGCTGGTGGCCGAGGGCGAGCAGATCACCTGGCTCCCGGCCCACATGAAGCACCGCTACGACAACTGGGTCGGCGGGCTCAACGGCGACTGGCTGATCTCGCGCCAGCGCTACTTCGGCATCCCCTTCCCGGTCTGGTACACCCTCGACGCCGAGGGCGAGCCGGACTACGCCCACCCGCTGGTGCCCCGCGAGGCCGACCTCCCGATCGATCCGTCGACCGACTGCCCCAGCGGCTACGACGAGAGCCAGCGCGGCAAGGCCGGCGGCTTCATCGGCGACCCGGACGTCATGGACACCTGGGCGACCTCGTCGCTGACGCCGCAGATCGCCGGCGGGTGGGAGACCGATCCCGATCTGTTCGCCCGGGTCTTCCCGATGGACCTGTGCACCCAGGCCCACGACATCATCCGGACCTGGCTCTTCTCCCGCGTCGTGCGCGCCCACTTCGAGAACGGCGCCGTGCCGTGGTCGCACGCGATGATCTCGGGCTTCATCCTCGACCCCGACCGCAAGAAGATGTCCAAGTCGAAGGGCAACGTCGTCGTCCCGACCGAGATCCTCGACAAGTTCGGCGCCGACGCGGTGCGCTGGCGCGCCGCGATGGCACGACCGGGTCTGGACTCGCCGTTCGACGAGAGCCAGATGAAGGTCGGACGGCGTCTGGCGATGAAGGTCCTCAACGCCTCCAACTTCGTGCTCGGCGGCGTCGGCGCGACCTCGCGCAACGCCTTCGAAGTCTCCGAGCCGATCGACTGCGCCCTGCTCGCGCGCCTGGCTGTCGTGATCCGCAAGTCCACCGCGGCGTTCGAGGCCTTCGACTACACCACCGCTCTCGAGACGGTGGAGAAGTTCTTCTGGGAGTTCTGCGACGACTACCTCGAGCTGGTCAAGGAGCGGGCGTACGCCGAGGACGGCGGCGCGCCGACGGCCTCGGCGCGCGCGACCCTGGCGATCGCGCTCGAGGTCCAGCTGCGCCTGCTCGCGCCGTTCCTGCCCTACGTGACCGAGGAGGTCTGGTCGTGGTGGCAGGAGGGCTCGATCCACCACGCCGCCTGGCCGCAGGAGCTCGACCTGGGCTCGGCCGCCGCCGCGGACCCCGCGACCGTCGACGCCGTGGCCGCGGCCCTGATCGGCATCCGCGGCGCCAAGTCGCAGGCCAAGGTCTCGATGCGCACCGAGCTGTCCCGGGTCGAGATCACCGGCCCCGAGGCCCTGGTGCGCGGCGCCGAGCTCGCCGCGGCCGACCTACGCCGCACCGGTCGCATCGTCGGTGACCTCGTGTTCACCGTCGCCGAGGACGCCACCGAGCTCAGCGTGCAGGCCGAGGTCGTCCCAGCAGACTGATCGCCGAGCCTCCTCGTCGGTCGAGTAGCACGCGAGACCACGTCCTCGTCGGGTCGAGTAGCACGCGAGACCACGTCCTCGTCGGTCGAGTAGCACGCGAGACCACGTCCTCGTTTGTCGAGTAGCACGCGAGCGCCAGCGAGCGGGCGTATCGAGACCCTCGGATGCCCCTCACGTGGTCTCGACCCGCGCGTCGCGACCTCGTTCCTCGGTCGCGGCGCTCGCTCGACCTCCGCTCCGGCGGCCCGCTGGCGCGGTCCGCTGACGCGGACTTACGCGGACTTCTTCTTCTTGGCCTCGGCTTCGCGAGGGACCAGGGTCGGCAGCTCCTCGCCGAGGACGGCGGGGCCGGTGACGATCACCTTCGCGATGTCGCCGCGCGAGGGCACGTCGTACATCACGTGGAGGAGGACCTCCTCGATGATCGCGCGCAGGCCGCGCGCGCCGGTGCCGCGCTCGAGGGCCTTGTCCGCGATCGACTGGATCGCGTCCTCGGTGAACTCCAGCGCGACGCCGTCGAGGTCGAAGAGCTTCTGGTACTGCTTGACCAGGGCGTTGCGGGGCTCGGTGAGGATCTGCACCAGGGCGGCCTGGTCGAGCTTCGAGACACTCGCGATCAAGGGCAACCGGCCGATGAACTCGGGGATCAGGCCGAACTTGGTGAGGTCCTCGGGACGCACCAGCTGCAGCAGGTCCTCGGCCTCGCGCTCGTCGTGGCCGCGGATCTCGGCGGTGAAGCCCAGGGTCTTCTTGCCGACGCGCTGCTCGATGATGTGCTCGAGCCCGGCGAAGGCACCGCCGACCACGAAGAGGATGTTCGTCGTGTCGATCTGGATGAACTCCTGGTGCGGGTGCTTGCGCCCGCCCTGCGGCGGCACCGAGGCCGTGGTGCCCTCGATGATCTTGAGCAGCGCCTGCTGGACACCCTCACCGGAGACGTCGCGGGTGATGGAGGGGTTCTCCGCCTTGCGCGCGACCTTGTCGATCTCGTCGATGTAGATGATGCCGGTCTCGGCCTTCTTGACGTCGTAGTCAGCGGCCTGGATCAGCTTGAGCAGGATGTTCTCGACGTCCTCACCGACGTAGCCCGCTTCAGTGAGTGCCGTAGCGTCGGCGATGGCGAACGGCACGTTGAGCATCCGCGCCAGCGTCTGGGCGAGATAGGTCTTGCCGCAGCCGGTCGGGCCGATCACCAGGATGTTGGACTTGGCGACCTCGACGACCTCGTCCTTGCTGTGCTTGCCGGCCACGGGCTGCAGGCCGGCCTGGACCCGCTTGTAGTGGTTGTAGACGGCGACGGCCAGCGACTTCTTGGCGTGCTCCTGGCCGATGACATAGGAGTTGAGGAACTCGAAGATCTCCTTCGGCTTGGGCAGCTCGTCGAGGCTGACCTCGGTGCCCTCGCTCAGCTCCTCCTCGATGATCTCGTTGCACAGGTCGATGCACTCGTCGCAGATGTAGACGCCGGGTCCGGCGATCAGCTTCTTCACCTGCTTCTGCGACTTCCCGCAGAAGGAGCACTTCAACAGGTCGCCACCGTCACCGATACGTGCCACGGGGTCATCCTCCTCATCGCCGGGACGGGCGTCCCGGGTCCTGCTGTCACTGCCAGGTCACTACTGGTCCATCGGCCGCACACGGATGCAGTCAAGGAGACGGGTCAAACCTACGAAAAGGTACTCCTCATCGCAGCGGCTCGTCGCCGATGACACGAGGAAACCCGTCGCGATCGCCGTGGTCGACTCAGGTGAGCGCGGGCGTCTTGAGCGACTCGAGGACCGAGTCGATCAGGCCGTACTCGACCGCCTGCTCGGCCGTGAGGATCTTGTCGCGCTCGATGTCGCGGCTGACCTCCTCGATCGCCTTGCCGCTGTGCTCGCTGATC
>WLIH01000137.1 GCA_009702305.1 Actinomycetota bacterium
CCAGACGGTCAACCTCAACCGCCAGATCAAGGCCTACCAGGACGCCGGCTGCATGGTCATCGGCCTGGCTGCCGACGGCGAGGTCTCCCTGCCCACGCTCGACCTGGCCGACGGTCCGCTCGTCGTGGTGATCGGCTCGGAGGGCAACGGCCTCTCGCGCCTGGTCGCGGAGAACTGCGACCAGCTGGTCTCCATCCCGATGGCCAACCAGCTCGAGTCGCTCAACGCCGGCGTCGCCGCCAGCGTCACGCTCTACGCGATCGCGCAGGCCCGCGCCTGAGCCAGTCCGACCACCTCGCCGCGGGTCGTGTGCCCCTGAGCGCGCCGGAGCGCGGGCTCAGCCACACGACCAGAGGCGTGCGGGCGGTGGCGTACGTCGCCACGTGGCTGGCGCTCTCCGTGGTCGCGGCCACCGTCGTGTTCTTCCACAGCAGTGCCGAGGTGTCCCTGGCGAGCCACGACGCCGTCATCACCCCGACCACCACCGGCCAGGTGGTGCTCCGCACCGGCCCGGTGCTGCCGGACCTGCGGATCGCCAGCGGGTCGCCGTTCGGGGTCGACGTCCGGCTCGGCAAGACCGACGCCACGAGCACCTCGGACCTGGTGCAGCGCTACGCCGTGATCGCGGTCAACCCCGACGGTCCGGAGGCCAAGGTGCGCGAGGCCCTCGCCGACCTGGCCTTCGACGCGGTGGTGCGCGGCGCGGTGCTGGGGCTCGTGCCGCTCCTGGTCTGGCTGCTGATCGGGCGCTCGCGTCGACGTGAGCTGGGGGCGGCCGCCCGTTCGCGCGCCGGCGGGCTCACGACCGCCCTGGTCGCGCTGATGGTCCTCGGCCTGTGGCAGCCGTGGCTGCCCGACGACGACACCGTCGATGCCGGACGCGACTGGATGGCGCTTGCCGACTTCCTCGGTCCGACCGTGCCGGTGCCCGAGGAGCTCGACGGCATCGAGGTGCGCGGCGACGTCACCACCGACCAGACCCGTCGACTGATCGAGTCGGCCGTCGACACCTACGACAAGAGCCGCACCTTCTACGCGAGCGCCGCGGAGGCGGCTGCCCGGCTGGACCTGCGTCGGCCCGAGGACGGCGAGACGGTCGTCCTCCTCGTCTCGGATCGCCACGACAACATCCAGATGGACGCGGTCGCGCGGGCGATCGGGGACGCCGCCGGGGCGACGGCCGTCTTCGACGCCGGCGACGACACCTCGACGGGCAAGACGTGGGAGGCGTTCTCCCTCGACTCGCTCACCGCGGCCTTCGACGACGGTCCGTACGCCGGCCAGCGCTACGGCGTGGCCGGCAACCACGACCACGGCACCTTCGTGCGCTCCTACCTCGCCGACCACGGCTGGACGATGCTCGACGGCGAGCCTGTCGACGGGCCGGCCGACGTGCGTTTGCTCGGGGTCGACGACCCGCGCTCGAGCGGGCTCGGCAGCTGGCGCGACGAGACCGGTCTGAGCTTCGACGAGGTCGGCAGCCGGCTCGCCGACGCCGCGTGCGCGGCCGAGGAGGCGGGAGAGCGCATCGGCACGGTGCTGGTCCACGACGCCAACCTCGGCGACGAGGCACTCGAGCGGGGCTGCGTCGATCTCGTGGTCGGCGGCCACCTGCACGTGCAGGAGTGGCCGGACCGGGTCGTGGGGGACGACGGCGATGTCGGCTGGACCTTCACGACCGGCACGACCGGCGGGGCGGCGTACGCCATCGCGATCGGGTCCAAGATCAAGCGCACCGCCCAGGTCAGCCTGCTCACCTACCGCGACGGCCGACCGGTCGGCATCCAGGCGGTCCAGCTGGAGACCAACGGCCGCTACCGCGTCGAGCGCTTCGTCGAGCTCGATCTCGCACCCGTCTCCTGAGCCGCTCGGGCCGTCCCACCCACTGAACGGAAGTCTGGGGTGTGGTCCGCATCACCTTCATGCGTGATAATCGTTAGAACTAGTACCTGTTCTAGTTCTGGGAGGAACCTGTGTCTCGTCCGAGCGCTGTCCGCGCGCGTGTCCGTCGCCCTGCTACCACCCTCGCCGTCGGCGCGCTGGTGCTGGCGCTGGCCGCCTGCGGCTCCCAGCTCGACCCCGACCAGGTCGCCGGTCAGACCGGCGTGGGCGGCACGACCGAGGCAGGTGGCATCCCCGGCACCGACGGCAGCGTGCCCGGCACCGACGGCGGCGCGACCGGCGGCACGGGCGGCACGACCGGTGGCACCACGGGCGGCACGACCGGTGGCACCACGGGCGGCACGACCGGTGGCACCACGGGTGGCACCGAGGGCACCGGAGAGAACTCCGCCACCGGCGGCACCAAGGCCGGCAGCTGCGACGGGTTCAAGAACTCCACCGGCATCACCGACGACGAGATCACCATCGGCAACGCCGCCGACATCTCCGGCCCGGTGCCGGGGCTCTTCGAGGCCGCGCAGGACGCGACAAAGGCGTACGTCGCCTACTTCAACGCCACCAACTCCGACGGCATCTGCGGCCGCAAGCTCGTGCTCAAGTCCTACGACAACCGCACCGACGCCGCCGCGGACCAGCAGAACTACTCCGACGCCTGCCAGAACGTCTTCGCGATGGTCGGCTCCATGTCGGCCTTCGACTCCGGTGGCGCCGAGACCACCGAGGAGTGCGGCCTGCCCGACATCCGCTCGGCTGCGGTCACGGCCGACCGTCAGGCGTGCGGCACCTGCTACGGCGCCCAGTCGACGATCGCCAACGAGTTCGAGAACGCCGTCGCCGACTACGTGCTGAAGAACTTCCCCGACGCTGCCAAGAGCGCCGCGATGCTCTACATCAACGCCGGTGCGGCCGCCGAGAACGGTCAGCTCCAGCCGAAGGCGATGACCAAGCGCGGCATGACGTTCAAGTACGTCCAGGGCATCGATGTCGCCGAGTTCAACTACGCGCCGTTCGTCCAGCAGCTCAAGGACCGCGACATCAAGTACGTCCAGATCCTCGGCGCGACCCCGCAGTTCGTGCGGATGGCGCAGGCGATGCAGCAGCAGGACTACAAGCCCGACGTGCTGATGTTCGACCCGACGGCGTACACCAAGGACTTCCTCGCCAGCGGGGGCTCGGCGGTCGAGGGCGCGACGATGTTCATCAACTTCGTGCCGTTCGAGGAGGCCAGCAAGAGCCCCGAGACGGCGCTCTACCTCAACTGGCTCCAGCAGGTGAAGCCCGGCGCGGAGCCGACGTTCTTCGGTCTCTTCGCCTGGTCGGCGGCGCGGCTCTTCGTCGAGCGCTCGATCGCCCTCGGCGGCAAGCTCTCGCGCGCCACCCTGCTGCAGGAGATCTCCAAGGTCGACAACTGGACCGCCAACGACCTGCACTCCCGTCAGCACGTGGGTCCGCGCCACACGGGCGACGGCTGGCGCTTCATCCAGGTCAAGGGCGGCAAGTGGGTCCCGGTCGGCGGGACCTCGTACAACTACGCCGGCTACACGACGGTCAGCTGATGACCGCCGCCGAGCACTCCATCGCACCCCCCGTCGGAGGCTGAACCCGTGAGCTCGTTCATCGCGTACACCATCTTCGGTCTGTTCAGCGGCGCGGCGTATGCCATCGCGGCGAGCGGGCTCACGCTGACCTACACCACGACGCGGGTCTTCAACATCGCCCACGGCGCCCTCGGCATGGTGATGTCGTTCGTGTTCTGGGACTTCAGCGTGCGGCAGGGGATGCCGACGTTGCTGGCGCTGTTCCTGGTGCTCTTCGTGGTGGCGCCGGCGATCGGGTGGTTCATCCAGCGCTTCATCGCGCGTGGTCTGGGCGAGGGTCCGGTCTCGGTGTCGCTGGTGGTCACCGTCGCCCTGCTGGTGGGCTGCATCGGTGCGGCGACGCAGATCTGGCCGCCGGAGTCGCGCACGGTGCTGCCGTTCATGGTCGAGCGCAGCGTCACGGTGGCGGGCACCAACGTCTCGGCTCACCAGATCATCACGGTGCTGCTCGCGGTCGCGGTCGCGGTCGGCCTCTATCTCCTGCTCAACCGCACCCGGATCGGCACGGCGATGCGGGCCTCGGTCGACAACCCCGAGCTGCTCAAGCTCTTCGGTGGCAAGCCGGAGTCCGTGGCGGCGCTGTCGTGGGCGATCGGCACCTCGCTGGCCGCATTGGCCGGCATCCTGCTCGTCTCGCAGGTCGGGCTCGACTACTACGCCCTGACTCTGCTGGTGATCAACGCCTACGCCGCCGCACTCTTCGGGCGCTTGAAGTCGCTGCCGCTGACGTTCGCGGGCGGCATGGCGCTGGGTCTGATCGAGGCCTACTCGAAGGGCTACCTGCCCACCGACGGCTTGTTGAGCAAGGTCGGCAACGTGATCGCGCCGTTGTTCCTGTTCGCCGTGATCGTGCTGATGCCCCAGTCGCAGCTGCGCATCGGCCAGGTCAAGGGCATCGTGACCGCTCCGGTGCCGTCGTTCACCAAGTCGGTCTCGTGGGGTGTCGGCCTGTTCGTGGTGACGCTGCTCTTCACCGCCGGCATGGCCGATGCCGACCTGCTGCTGATCGGCACGGCGGCGACGTACGCGATGGTGATGCTGTCGCTGGTGCTGCTGACGGGCTACGGCGGGCACGTGTCGCTGGCGCAGTTCACCTTCGCCGGGGTCGGTGCGTTGGCCTACGCCAAGCTCGATGCCCCCAACCTGGGCGGGTTGTTCCTCGCCGCGCTGATCGCCGCCGGCGTCGGCGCCCTGGTCGCGCTGCCGGTGATCCGGCTGACCGGTCTCTACCTCGCCCTGTCGACGCTGGCGTTCGCGGTGCTGATGGACAAGCTGCTCTTCCAGGCCGACTTCGCCTTCGGCTTCGGCGGCACGCTCGACGCCGAGCGGCTCTCGCTGCTGGGACGCCAGGTCGAGTCGACCCAGGGCTACGTGATGGTCATGGTCGCGTTCTTCGTGCTCACCGGGGTGCTGCTGCTGGTGCTGCGCCGCGGCGTGCTGGGTCGCCTGCTGATCGCGATGCGCGACAGCCCGGCCGCGTGCGGCACCCTCGGTCTGGACATGCGGTGGTTCCGGGTGGGGCTGTTCGGCCTCTCGGCCGGCATGGCCGGTCTGGCGGGCGCCCTCTTCGCCGGACTGCGCGGCACCGTCGGTGCGGCCGACTTCCAGTTCTTCGCCTCGCTGCCGCTGCTGCTGCTCGCCGTCGTCTTCGGCGTCACCTCGGTCACCGGTGCGGTGCTCGGTGGCATCGGTCTGATGCAGCTGCCGGTGCTCCAGTCGGACCACCCCTCGATCGGCGGCCTGTTCTTCGTCTTCATCGCGGTCGCCGCGATCGCGCTCGCGCGTGACCCCAACGGCATCGCCAACGTGCTCTTCAAGAGCGGGCACTGGCTCGACCGCAGATACGGCACCCAGGTCCGTGCCGCCATCCCGATCCTGCCCACCCGGCCGCCGTCGCGAGACGACTCGGGCGATTCGCCGGACGCGGGCGGTCCGGGGCACCACCATGGTGAGCATGGTCACAGCCACGCGGGCGACCCGGTCGTCGTGACGCAGGAGGAGGTGGGAGCGCATGTCGCTACTCGAGGTTGAGCACGTGGTGGTCCAGTTCGGTGGGGTCACCGCGGTCAACGAGGCCGCCTTCGCGATCGACGCCGGGCGGGTGACCGGTCTGATCGGTCCCAACGGCGCAGGCAAGACGACCTGCTTCAACGTGATCAGCGGTCTGCAGCGCCCGACGCGCGGCAAGGTCCACTTCGAGGGCAAGAACGTCACCCGCATGGGCGTGCACCGTCGCGCCAAGCGCGGCATGGCGCGCACCTTCCAGCGCCTCGAGGCCTTCGGATCCCTGACGGTGCGCGACAACGTGCGCGTGGCCCACGACATCAGCCAGGGTCTGGGCGGGATCGTGCGTCCGTCGAAGTCCGACGTCGACGCGCTGCTCGAGCGCGTCGGCATCGCGGAGTACGCCGCCGAGCGCGCCGACTCCATCCCGACCGGCACCGCGCGGCTGCTCGAGCTGGCCCGCTGCCTGGCGGGCGACCCGAAGCTGCTGCTGCTCGACGAGCCGTCCTCGGGCCTCGACGAGACGGAGACCGACGCCTTCGGCGAGCTGCTGCGCGACCTGGCCGCCGAGGGTCGCGGGATCTTGATGGTCGAGCACGACATGGATCTGGTCATGGGTGTCTGCGACGAGATCCACGTCCTGGACTTCGGCTCGATCATCGCCTCGGGCGACCCGGCCGCCGTACGCGCCAACCCGTTGGTGCAGAAGGCCTACCTCGGTTACTCCGACGAGGGCCCGGCGGTGCCGGAGGGCTCGATCGAGGAGACCCGCACCGACCTGCCGGTGATCGACGAGACCACCACCCTGCCCGTGGTCGACCCGGCTGCGGTCCAGGAGGCCACGCGATGAGCGTCCCGATCCTGGAGATCATCGACCTGCACGCCGCCTACGGCCGGATCGAGGTGCTGCGCGGGGTCAACCTCTCGGTCCCGAAGGGCGCCGTGATGGCGCTGCTCGGCCCCAACGGCGCCGGCAAGTCGACGCTGACCAAGGTCATCTGCGGTCAGAAGAAGGCCACGGCCGGCGACATCCACCTCGGTGGCGTCAACGTCCGCAACGCCTCCCCCGAGGAGCTCGCCCGACTGGGCCTGTGCACGGTGCCCGAGGGTCGCTCGGTCTTCCCGAACCTCACCGTCCAGGAGAACCTCACGCTGATGTCGTACGCCGGCGTCCCGGCCGAGGCGGTCCTGGAGACGGCGTTCACCTACTTCCCGCGGCTGCTCGAGCGTCGTGGTCAGTTGGCCGGCACGATGTCGGGTGGTGAGCAGCAGATGCTCGCGATGTCGCGGGCGCTGGCCTCCGATCCGGCGCTGCTGCTGCTCGACGAGCTGTCGATGGGTCTGGCGCCGCTGATCGTCGACGAGCTCTACGACACGGTCGGCCAGATCGCCGAGTCCGGCGTCACCATCTTGTGCATCGAGCAGTTCGCTCGCACCGCACTGCGGGTCTCCGACTACGCCGCCGTCATGTCCGGTGGCCGGGTGGTCGCCACGGGCGAGCCCGCCGAGATCCTCGAAACCATGTCCGACGTCATC
>WLIH01000138.1 GCA_009702305.1 Actinomycetota bacterium
CCAGTGCCGCGGCACTGCTCCGACCAGCTCCAGCGACTGCTACGGCTCGCCCGGCTTCCGCGGCATCGAGGAGACCGCGAGCGGCCCGGCCGTCCCGGCCGTCCCGGCGTTCACCTACCCGGGCCAGCAGAACGCCTTCGACGCCACCCCCGACGGCCCGGCCAACTGGCAGGACAACGTCACGCGCCAGGACGGCACCGGCGAGGTGACGATCCAGCTCTTCACCAAGCGCGAGTCCGCCTCCCTGGGTTGCGACGCCACGTCGCCGTGCTCGGTGGTCGTCGTCCCCAACTACGGCCGTCCGCAGGGCGCCACCGAGGACCAGATCGACGCCCCGTGGGCCTGGGAGCGCCGCACCGTCGTGCCGCTCGACTTCCTGCCCGTCGACGACGCGTGCCCGCTGGTCGGGTCGTCGCTGCGCGTCGAGGGCAGCCCGTTCGCCGGTCACGCCCTGGCCAGCTGGCGCGCGCGCACCTGCACCCTGGCCAGCGACGCCGTCCGAGTCGACTACACCTCGATCGGAGAGCCGCAGACCCGCGCCGACGTGGCCACCGGCATCACCGATGTCGGGCTGCTCATCGACCCCGTCGACGGTGACGCCGGCGCTGCCCGCGGCCTGACCTATGCGCCGATGGCAGTGACGGGTCTGGTCGTGGCCTTCCAGATCGACGACGCCGACGGCAAGCCGGTCTCCGACCTCAAGCTCACCCCGCGCCTGGTGGCCAAGCTGATCACCGGCTCCTACCGCTCCGGCGGCAACCCCGCGGTCATCAACAACCCGGTCAACATCTTCCGCGACCCGGACTTCCGTGCCGTCAACCCGGGCGTCGCGTGGCCCGGCGGCGCGCCGGGCAACCACCCGCTGCTGCTGGGGGACCTCTCCGACAGCACGCTGGCGCTGACCCGCTGGATCGAGGCCGACAAGGACGCCCGCGACTTCCTCGCCGGCAAGCCGGACCCGTACGGCATGACCGTCAACGCCAACTACAAGGGAGTCGCGCTGCCCTTCGCCGGCTTCCCGCTCCTCGACCCGCTGATGTCGGAGACCTTCGAGCCGATCCAGGAGCTCGACACCCTCTCGCGCCAGCTCTCGATCGCACGGTTCCCGGGCGCCACGGTGACGCAGGAAGGAGGCATCAACATCGTCACGAAGCCCCCCCGGCAGAACCCCGGTCGTCGCGAAGTGATCGGCATCATCGACGCAGCGTCGGCCGCTCGCTTCCGGCTCTCCACCGCGTCGCTCCTCAATGCGTCCGGCGCCTTCGTCAAGCCCGACAACGCCGGCCTGCTGGCCGGTGTCGAGCACGCCGACGTCAACGCCGACGGCGTGACCCGCTCGGTCGACCTGACCGACAAGGACCCGGCGGTCTACCCGCTCACGCTGCTCATCGCAGGTGCGTTCTCGACGCAGGCCGACAAGGACGAGCGCCAGGAGATGGCGGACCTGCTGTCGTACGTCGTCGGCGCCGGTCAGGTCAACGGCGAGCAGGTCGGCCAGCTGCCCGAGGGCTACGCGCCGCTGCCCAAGGACCTGGTCGCGCAGGCCCAGAAGGCGCGCACGGCGATCCTCGCCGGTGCCACCGAGGAGCCGACCGAGGAGCCCAGCCCCTCGTCGACCCCCACCCCCACCGACCCGTCGGGCGCACCCCCCGGCGGCGGTGGCGGCGTCCCGCTCGCACCCGCGGGCGCCGCCACCGGCTCCACCCCCGACGCCGGCAGCGAGCCGAGCGACGCTCCGTCGGCGACGCCGGGCACGCTCGACCCGACGATGCTCACGGTCGGCTCCACGCCGGCCGAGGGCCGGATGATGCTGCTGCCCTTCCTCGGCATCCTCGCGCTGCTGATGCTCCTCGCCGGCCCCGCCCTGCTGTGGCTGAGCCAGACCGGACGGGGGCCGCAGTGGCTGCGCAGCTGACCGAGACGCCGAGCCGGGCTGAAGACACGCCCCGGCTCGACGAGAAGAAGGGCCGCTGGGCGCGCTTCGTGCCGAGCCGGGCTGAGAGCACGCCCCGGATCGAGGAGAAGAAGCGTCGCCGCCTCGGCCCGCCCGAGCTGACGACCGCCACCCTGGTGGTCGGCGGGCTGCTCGTCGTGACCCTGCTGATCGCGGCGTTCGGCGCCTACCTGTTCGTCGGCTCCAAGCTCCAGGCCGACCGTCACCAGGACATCCTCTTCGACGAGCTGTCGGAGTCGCTCGGCCTGGCGATCGTGCCGGTCAACGGCGCGATCCCGACCGGCACCCCGATCGGGATCCTCGAGATCCCCCGCCTCGGGGTCGAGCAGGTCTTCGTCGAGGGAGCCGGCTCCGAGCAGACCGCCGAAGGCCCGGGTCTGCGCCACGACTCGCCGCTGCCCGGCCAGGCCGGGGTGTCGGTCCTCGTGGGTCGCCGCGCGACGTTCGGGGCGCCGTTCGCCGACCTCGACCGGCTGCGCGCCGGCGACGAGCTCCTGGTCACCACCGGACAGGGCGAGTTCACCTACGTCGTCGACCTGGTGCGCACCAGCGACGCGCCCCCGACCGAGATCCAGCAGGTGCCCTCGCGGCTCACGCTGGTCACCTCCGACCCGGCGATCGCCCCCAACCGGACGCTGAGCGTCTCGGCCCAGCTGGATGGCGAGGCACTGCCGCGCAGCACCGGCACCGCCACCGTCGCCAGCGACACCCCCGGCGAGGGCAGCTCCAGCCACCTGCTCGCCCTGCTGCTGTGGAGCCAGCTGCTGCTGGTCGTCGCCGTCGCCGTCACCTGGGCAGCGATGCGGCTGCCCGGTCGTGCCCTGTGGATCGGCGCCGTGCCCGTCCTCGTCGCGATCCTCTGGAACGTCTTCCAGAACCTCGCCTACCTGCTTCCCAACACCCTCTGAGAGCCGAGGACCACTGATGAGCATCGACACCCTGGCCACCGACCAGACCACCCACCTCCCGGTCGCCTCCGCGCCGGTCCCGGCCGCGCTGGTCGCCGAGCGCGTGAGCGCGTGGTTCGGCGACCACCAGGTCCTCTCCGAGGTCGACCTCGTGATGGCTGCCGGCAAGGTCACCGCCCTGATCGGGCCCTCGGGCTGCGGCAAGTCCACCTTCCTGCGCATCCTCAACCGGATGCACGAGCTGGTCCCGGGCGCGAGCCTCGCCGGCCAGGTGCTGCTCGACGGCCAGGACATCTACGACCCGGCGCTGCGCCCGATCGAGAGCCGCCGCCGGATCGGCATGGTCTTCCAGAAGGCCAACCCGTTCCCGACGATGTCGATCTACGACAACGTCCTGTCCGGTCTCGCCCTGACCGGCCGCAAGGGCCGTCGCGCGACCTCCGAGCACGACGAGCTCGTCGAGCGCAGCCTGCGTCGCGCGGGTCTGTGGGACGAGGTCAAGACGCGTCTCGGTACGCCGGGCGCCTCGCTCTCCGGCGGCCAGCAGCAGCGCCTGTGCATCGCTCGCGCGCTGGCCGTGCAGCCCGACGTGCTGCTGATGGACGAGCCCTGCTCGGCCCTCGACCCGACCTCCACCCGCCGCGTCGAGGAGACGATCCGCGAGGTCGCCGGCGAGGTGACGGTCGTGATCGTCACGCACAACATGCAGCAGGCCCACCGGGTCTCCGACCACTGCGCGTTCTTCCTGGCCGCCGAGGGCCAGCCCGGTCACATCGTCGAGCAGGGCCCGACCGAGGCGATCTTCGAGCGCCCGCAGGACCAGCGCACCAACGACTACGTCAACGGACGCTTCGGATGAGCGCCCCGACCATCGCGGGCCCGCCGGCGCCGGAGACCCAGCAGCGCCGCGTCCTCACCACCAAGCCCAGCGCGCAGGACATCACCTTCGTCGCAGCCTCTCGCTCGGCCGCGGTGTCGACCCTGATCATCATGGGTCTGATCGGCGTCTTCCTCGCGATCGGTGCCTGGCCGGCCCTCAAGCAGCAGGGCTTCGGGTTCATCACCGAGAGCAAGTGGCTGCCCGAGGCCGGCACCTTCGGCATCGCCTCGCTCCTGTGGGGCACCTTCCTCATCGGCCTCTTCGCCCTGTGCGTCGCTGTGCCGATCGGCTTCGGAGCCGCGCTCTTCATCAGCGAGTACGCCCCGCGCTCGCTCAAGAAGCCGCTGGTCACCCTGGTCGACCTGATGGCCGCCGTGCCGTCGATCATCTACGCGTTGTGGGGCCTGTTCTTCCTGCAGGGCCACCTGCTCGAGGTCGCCCGCTGGATCTCGGTGCACTTCGGGTCGTTCCTGCCGTTCTTCCGCGTCGACGTGCCGGACTCGCCGTCGTCGTTCACCTCGTCGGCCTTCATCGCCGGCATCGCGACGGGCGTCGTGGTGCTCCCCACGGTCACCTCGATCATGCGCGAGGTCTTCGCCCAGGCACCGATCGGCGAGCGCGAGGGCGCGATCGCCCTCGGTGCGACGCGCTGGGGCATGATCCGCACGGTCGTCATCCCGTTCGGCCGCAGCGGCATCGTCGGCGGCGTGATGCTCGGCCTGGGTCGCGCGCTCGGCGAGACCATCGTCGTCTACACGATCATCTCGCCGATGTTCGAGTTCACGACCCACCCGCTGCAGAGCGGCACCAACACGATCGCCTCGCACATCGCGGCGCGCTACTCCGAGTCCGGCGGCATCGCGCTCGCCGGTCTGCTCGGGGCGGGTCTGGTGCTCTTCCTGTTCACCCTGGTCATCAACACCCTCGCCGGGGTCGTGGTGAGCCGATCGCGCTCCGGCGCGGCGACCGAGATCTGAGGCCGCGATGTCCACGACCCTGACTCCCGAGAGCCAGTCCTCCGGACCCGAGGAGGCCGACGGCCCCGTCCTCGACAGGCCGATCTACACCGACGTCGCGCGCACCCCCCGGCGTACGCCGGCTCCGCGGGTGCGCACCGGGGGAGTGACGCCCGAGCTGGTGCTGCACCTCGTCTCGGCGTTCGCCGGCTCGATGGCGCTGACCTGGCTCGTCTACGAGCGCCTGGTGCCGGTCGCCGGCGCCATGGGCTTCTGGCTGTGCTGGTACGTCACGTTCCTCGTGATGCTGGCCGCCGTCAGCGCCACCACCCTCGACCGGATGTCGGTCATCGACCGGGTGGTCGGCGCGGTCGTGACGACCTGCGGCCTGCTCCTGGTGGGGGCACTGGTCGGCATCGTGGTCTTCACGGCGCTGCGCGGCAAGGACGCCCTCGGGCACTGGAACTTCTACCACCAGACGACGGCGTTCATCGGGCCTGATGCGTCCCTCGACCAGGGCGGCATCTACGCCGCGATGATCGGGACGCTCGAGCAGGTCGCGATCTCCGTCGCGGTGAGTGTGCCGCTCGGCATCGCGACGGCCGTCTACCTCAGTGAGGTGCGCGGCAAGCTGGCGCGACTGGTGCGCAGCGTCGTCGAGGCGATGAGCGCCGTGCCGACGATCGTCGCGGGCCTGTTCATCTACTCGATGCTGATCCTCAAGTTCGGCCAGGAGCGCAGCGGCTTCGCGGCGTCGCTGGCCCTGTGCGTCAGCATGATCCCGGTCGTCACGACCACGGCCGAGGTCGTCCTGCGGCTCGTGCCGGGCGGGCTGCGCGAGGCGTCGCTGGCCCTGGGCACGACCCAGTGGCAGACAGTGCGCCGCGTCGTGCTGCCGACCGCCCGTCCGGGCCTGATCACGGCCGTGCTGCTCGGGGTCGCCCGCGTCATCGGCGAGACCTCGCCGGTGCTGCTGGTCGCCGGCTCCACCAGCGAGCTCAACTACGACCCGATGCACGGGCCGCAGCTCTCGCTCCCGCTGTTCGTCTTCAACCAGATGCGACTCCCGCTCGACGAGGCGATCCAGCGGGCCTTCGGTGCCGCCGTCGTGCTGCTCGTGCTCGTCGTCTTCTTCTTCGCCATGGCCCGGATCCTCGGTGGCCGTCCGCCCGGTCGGCTCAGCCGCCGCCAGCAGCGCCGTCTCTCCGGCCGCTTCGCCGCTCCCACTGCAGAAGGAACCCTCTGATGACCCGCCTCTCCCGCCGACCCCGCTCCGTGCGCCTGCTGCTCGGCGCCGCCGCCACTGCCATGGTCGGGCTGTCCCTGGCGCCGGTGCCGCCCGCGCAGGCCGCCGACTACGTGCCGATCTCCGGCGCGGGGTCGACCTGGAGCCAGGTGGCCGTCGACGCTTGGCGCGCCGACGTGCGCGCCAGCGGCGTGGTCGTCAACTTCGCCGGCACCGGCTCGACCGACGGCCGCTCGCAGTTCATCCAGGGCACCGTCGACTTCGCCAACACCGAGATCCCGTTCCAGAACCCGCCCGAGCCCGGCCAGCAGGCCGAGGTGCCGGACCGCGACTTCGCCTACCTGCCGATCGTGGCCGGCGGCACGTCGTTCATGTACAACCTCACCGTCGGCGGCCAGCGGGTGCGCGACCTGCGCCTGTCGGCGCCGACGCTCTCCAAGATCTTCACCGGAGCGATCACCCGCTGGAGCGACCCGGCGATCAAGGCCGACTACGGCAAGACCCTGCCCGACATCCCGATCATCCCGGTCGTGCGCTCCGACGGCGCCGGTGCGTCGGCGCAGTTCTCGCTCTACATGCGCGACCAGGCGCCCGACATCTACTGCCCGTTCATCCGCTCCAAGCTGAGCCTGTCCGGCAACGACTGCCCGAGCGTGTCGTTCTACCCGTCGTTCGGCTCGTCCAAGGCGCAGGTCGGCTCCAACGGTGTCGCCAACTACGTCTCCGCGTCATACGGCGCCGGCTCGATCGGCTACGTCGAGTACGCCTACGCCAAGCGGATCGACTTCCCGGTGGCCTCGCTGCTCAACAAGGCCGGCTACTTCGCCCAGCCGACCGCGGGCAACGTCGCCGTCGCGCTGGTCGGTGCCCGGATCAACAGCGACCTGACCCAGAACCTCTCGGACGTCTACAACAACCCGGACCCTCGGACCTATCCGATGTCGAGCTACTCCTACATGGTGGTGCCGACCTCGACCGACTCGCCCTTCAACGCGGACAAGGGCAAGACGCTCTCGACGTTCATCAACTACTTCCTCTGCGCCGGTCAGCAGAAGGCCGACATCCTGGGCTACTCGCCGCTGCCG
>WLIH01000139.1 GCA_009702305.1 Actinomycetota bacterium
GGTAATCGAGGGTCACATCGTCGATCGGGAACATTGCGGCGGTCGAGCCGAACTCCGGGCTCATGTTGCCGATGGTGGCGCGGTTCGCGAGTGGTACCGAAGCGACGCCGGGGCCGTAGAACTCGACGAACTTGCCGACGACCCCGTGCTTGCGCACCATCTCGGTGATCGTGAGGACCAGGTCGGTCGCGGTGGTGCCCTCGGGCAGGTCGCCGCTCAGCTTGAAGCCGACCACGCGCGGGATCAGCATGGAGACCGGCTGGCCGAGCATCGCGGCCTCGGCCTCGATGCCGCCGACGCCCCAGCCGACGACACCGATGCCGTTGACCATGGTGGTGTGCGAGTCGGTGCCGACGCAGGTGTCGGGGTAGGCCTGCAGGACGCCGCCCACCTCGCGGGTGAAGATGGTGCGGGCCAGGTGCTCGATGTTGACCTGGTGCACGATGCCGGTGCCGGGCGGGACGACCTTGAAGTCGTCGAACGCACCCTGACCCCAGCGCAGGAACTGGTAGCGCTCGCGGTTGCGCTCGTACTCGATCTCGACGTTGCGCTCGAAGGCCTCCGGCGTGCCGAAGACGTCGGCCATCACCGAGTGGTCGATGACCATCTCGGCCGGCGCGAGCGGGTTGATCTTGGTGGCGTCGCCGCCGAGGTCGGCCATCGCCTCGCGCATCGTGGCCAGGTCGACGATGCAGGGCACGCCGGTGAAGTCCTGCATGATCACGCGCGCCGGCGTGAACTGGATCTCCTTGTCCGGCTGGGCGTCCGCGTCCCAGGCTCCGAGGTAGCGGATGTCGTCGGCGGTGATGTCCGCGCCGTCCTCGGTGCGCAGGAGGTTCTCCAGCAGCACCTTCAACGAGAAGGGCAGCGACGCGACGTCGACACCCTCACCCGTGACTGCGTCGAGCCGGAAGATCTCGTAGGACTTGCCGTCCACGTCCAGGGTGCCCTTGGCACCGAAGCTGTCCTGACTTGCCACTGGCCAACATCTCCTCTGTCGCGTCTGCGATGACGTCGCGGGTCGTAGCGGTCATCTTGCCCGTGCGCCCCGCGCACCAGAAAGGAAGGCATGCCTAACTTCTCGTCGCTGCGGCGGCTGCTCGATGGGCCACTTATCTCTTGACATCAAGCTACACGACGTCGAGGCACTTTTCGACCTAACGCGTGGTCCCGCGCTCCAGCAGTCCCACGCACTCGACGTGGTGGGTCATCGGGAAGAGGTCGAAGGCGCGCAACGACGTCAGCGTGTAGCCGTGCTCGGCGAAGATCGCCACGTCGCGGGCGAACGCCGCCGGGTCGCACGCGACGTAGGCGACCGCACGCGGCGCCCGGTCGACGACCTGCTCCACGACGACGCGCTTCGCGCCCTCACGGGGCGGGTCGAGCACCACCAGGTCGAAGGGCTCGTCCAGCTCGGTGGCCAGCACCTGGTCGACCGCCCCGTGCTGCACGACGCCACCTCGGTGCGGCGCGAGGTTGTGCTTGGCGTGCACGCAGGCGTCCCGATCGCCCTCGACGGCGACCACGCGGGTGCCCTCGCCGACGCGGGCCGCGAGGAAGCGGGCGAAGAGCCCCACGCCGGCGTACAGGTCGAGGACTCGCTCCCCCGGCTGCGGCGCCAGCGCCTCCAGCACGGCGTCGACCAGGGCGCGCGGCGCTCCGGGGTGCACCTGCCAGAAGCCGTCGGCGGCGACCTCGAAGTCGTAGGGCTCGACCGTCTCCCGCAGCAGGCCGCGCTCGGGCTCACGGGCGTCGGGATGGGCGAGCAGGCACTGGTCGATCACCTGCACCGAGCGCGAGCGGTGACGTCGCATCCCGATCTCGCCGTCGGGCAGGTGGACGTACTGCATCCGGGTGCGCCAGTGCAGCCCGCCCTGGTCGCCGCGCACCGCCTCGACGCGTACGTCGAGGTCGAGGCCCGCGAGACGGCTCAGCTGCTCGCGGATGACCGCGGCCTTGAGCGAGCGCTGGACGGGCAGCGCCACGTGCTGGAAGTCGCAGCCGCCGCAGCCGCCCGGGCGGGCGAAGCGGCACGGGGCCTCGACCCGGTCGCTGGAGGCCTCGACGACCTCGACCGCGTCGCCGCGCCAGAACCGGTCGCCGTCGGTGCCCTCGGTGATCTCGAGGACCACCCGCTCGCCGGGCAGAGCGTGGCGCACGAAGACCACCCGGCTGGTGCCGGGGTCGTCGGCGACCGGCACCCGGGCCACGCAGTGACCGCCGTGGGCGACGGCACCGACCTCGACCTCGAAGCGCTCGCCGACGTGGGAGGCTCCGCGATCCTTGCGGGGGCGGTACTGGCGGCTCATCGGCGTCCCTCACGGTCTCGGCGGCTGTCGACCTGGCCGCGGCGCAGGTCACCGGGACGGACCCGGAAGTCGTCGCGCAGCTCTCGCTCGCGGGCGATCTGCGACGAGCGCAGCTGGTACGGGACGGAGGTCACCATGACTCCAGGGGTGAAGAGGAGGCGGCCCTTGAGCCGCAGGGCGGTCTGGTTGTGCAGGAGCTGCTCCCACCAGCGACCCACGACGTACTCCGGGATGTAGACGGCGACGACCCCGCGGGGGTTGGCGCGCCGGATCTCGGTGGCGTACTCGACGATCGGGCGCACGAGCTCGCGATAGGGCGAGTGCAGCACCTTGAGCGGGATGTCGATGCGGCGCTCGTCCCACTCCTCCAGCAGGCGGCTGGTGGCGGTCGGGTCCGTCGAGACGTAGACGCCCTCGAGCACGTTGGGCCTGGTCGCCTGGGCGAAGGCGAGCGCACGCAGCGTCGGCTTGTGCAGCTTGGAGACCAGCACGATCGCGTGCACCCGCGTGGGCATCACCTTGTCGTCCTCATCGGCGGCGAGCTCCTCGGCGACCTTCTCGTAGTGGCCGTGGATGCCCTTCATCACCAGGTAGAAGAAGATCATCGCGAGGATCGTGATCCAGGCGCCGGCAAGGAACTTCGTGATCAGCACGATCACCAGCACCACCGCGGTGAAGCTCAGGCCGATCGCGTTGATCACCCGGGAGCGGACCATCCGGCGACGCTCGGCCGGGTCCCTCTCGGTCTTCAGGTGGCGGGTCCAGTGCCGGATCATGCCGAGCTGGCTGAGGTTGAAGGAGACGAAGACGCCGACGATGTAGAGCTGGATCAGCCGGGTGGTCTGGGCGTCGAAGGCGAAGATCAGGATGATCGCCATGAACGCCAGGAAGACGATGCCGTTGCTGTAGGCCAATCGGTCGCCGCGTGAGCCCAGGGCGCGGGGCGCGTAGCCGTCCTGCGCCAGGATCGAGCCGAGCACCGGGAAGCCGTTGAACGCCGTGTTGGCGGCGAGCACCAAGATGATGCCGGTCACCGTCACGACCAGGTAGAACGCCGGGTCGAAGCCCGAGAAGACCGCCCGGGCGATCTGCGCGATCACCGCTTGCTGGTCGTAGTCCTCCGGCAGCGGCTGCCCGCCGAGAGTGAGCCGGTCCAGGTCGTGGGGATCGACGTACTTCAACCCCATCTGCTTGGCCAGCACGATGACGCTGACCATCATCGTGATGGCGATCACGCCGAGCAGCAGCAGCGTGGTGGCGGCGTTCTTGCTCTTGGGGCGCTGGAAGGCCGGCACGCCGTTCGAGATCGCCTCGACCCCGGTGAGCGCAGCACACCCGGAGGAGAAGGCGCGCGCGAGCAGGAAGAGCAGGGCGAACGTCGTCAGGGGCCCCTCGAGGCCGGGCTCGGGAGTGATCTCCAGACCTGCGCTCTCCACCTGGGGCAGATCGCCGAGTGCGAGCCGAATCAGACCGAAGGCGCACATCCCGAGGATCGCGACCATGAAGGCGTAGGTCGGGACTGCGAACAAGCCACCCGACTCGCGGATGCCGCGCAGGTTCATCGCCATCAGCACGACGACCAGGAACGCCCCGAACGTCGCCTCGTGGCCGCTCAACGCCGGGATCGCGGAGGCGGCGTACTGCGCGCCCGACGAGATCGAGACCGCCACCGTCAGCACGTAGTCGACGAGCAGGGCGCTCGCGACCGTGGTGCCGGCGGCCCGCCCGAGGTTGACGGTCGCGACCTCGTAGTCGCCGCCGCCGCTCGGATAGGCGTGCACCGTCTGGCGGTAGGACGCGATCACCGCGGCCATCACGAGGGCGACGGCGATCGCGATCTTCCACGACCAGACGTAGGCCGACGCGCCCGCGAGCGAGAGCATGATGAAGACCTCGTCAGGGGCGTAGGCCACCGACGAGAGCGCGTCACTCGCGAAGACGGGGAGCGCGATGCGTTTGGGGAGCAGCGTCTCGCCCAGCTGGGAGCTGCGCAGCTTGCGCCCCAGCAGGATCCGTTTGGAGACGTCGCCAACACCCACGGGAGGGAACGCTAGCCCCTCGGAGTGCCCGATGTGGCAGCGGCGACGATACGGTGACGGCGTGCACGTTGTGATCATGGGTTGTGGCCGCGTCGGATCGACGCTCGCCCGCAGCCTCGAGGACCGGAACCACACCGTGTCGATCATCGACAGCGAGCCCGATGCGTTCCGGCGTCTGGGGCCTGGGTTCAACGGCGACAAGGTCACCGGCTACGGCTTCGACCAGTCCGTGCTCGAGAAGGCCGGCATCCGCCGCGCCGACGCGTTCGCCGCGGTCTCGAGCGGTGACAACTCCAACATCATCGCCGCCCGGGTCGCCCGCGAGACCTTCGGGATCCAGCAGGTCGTCGCCCGGATCTACGACCCCGGCCGCGCCGAGGTCTACCAGCGCCTCGGCATCACG
Organism: Actinomycetota bacterium; assembly: GCA_009702305.1. GTDB lineage: Bacteria > Actinomycetota > Actinomycetes > Propionibacteriales > Nocardioidaceae > Nocardioides. The sequence goes on from WLIH01000139.1 coordinate 4,752, forward strand.
ACGGTCGCCACCGTCAAGTGGACCGCCGACCAGGTGCTGCGCCGGATCCTGCCCGCAGGCGCGGAGCCGGACTTCCGCGACCCTTCCGGCACCATCCGCGTCGACCACGTGCCCGTGCCGGAGGCCTGGATCGGCCACCGCACGGTGATGTTCCAGGAGCAGTCGCGCAGCCGGATCGCCTGGATCGACCGCCTCGGTGAGGGCATGCTGCCCTCGCGCGAGAGCGTCCTGCAGGAGGGCGACCTCATCCACCTGGTCATCCGCGAGGACAACGCCGCCCACGCCTACGCCGTGCTCGACGCCGGCCCCGACGAGCACTGAGGACCACGACATGCGAGTCGCCATCGCCGGAGCCGGCGCGGTCGGACGATCGATCGCCCGCGAGCTGATCGGCAACGGGCACGAGGTCCTGCTCATCGACAAGAACCCCGACTCCATCAAGCCCGAGCGGGTGCCCGACGCCGAGTGGCTGCTCGCGGACTGCTGCGAGATGTCCTCTCTCGAGGAGGCCCGCCTGGAGAAGTGCGACGTGCTCATCTCCGCGACGGGCGACGACAAGGCCAACCTGGTCGCCTCGCTCCTGGCGAAGACGGAGTTCGGCGTGCCGCGCACCGTCGGCCGGGTCAACCACCCCAACAACGAGTGGCTCTTCAACGAGGCGTGGGGGGTCGACGTCAACGTGTCGACGCCGCGCATCATGTCGGCGCTCGTCGAGGAGGCCGTCTCGGTCGGCGACCTGGTGCGGCTCTTCTCCTTCCGTCAGGGCAACGCCAACCTCGCCGAGATGACGCTGCCCGCCGACTCGCCGTACGTCGGCAAGCCCACGGGACTGATCCCGCTGCCCGACAACTGCGCCCTCGTCACGATCCTGCGCGACGGCCAGGTCTACGTGCCCAACCCGGAGCAGCCGGTCGAGGCCGGTGACGAGCTGCTCTTCGTCGTCCCCGCCGATCGCGAGGACGAGCTCGAGCGCCTGCTCTCCCCGGGCACCCACAGCTGAGCACGCGCCGAGCCGGGGCGTGGTCTCAGCCCGGCTCGGCGGTGGGGGCCTCCACGGGCGTGTGGTCGCGTCCGAGCACCCACAGCATCGCGGCCAGGGCGGCGAGCTGCAGCGGCCAGCCCAGGGCGATCTTGAGGATCCCGAGCGCGGCGACGGCCGTGTCGGCGTCCAGCGCTCCCCCGTCGCCCGCGAGCCAGATGGGCCCCTGCACGACGACCCGCAGCACGCACGGCACGGCGAGCAGCCAGGTCAGCGTCGTGCACAGGCGCACCACCTGCCGGTCGGCCCGCCACGCGGTCGCGTCGCCCGTCACGCTGCCGACCATGAAGCCGACCAACGGCCAGCGCGTCACGCAGCTCAGCGCCATCAGCACGGAGTAGACGGCGTTGTAGATCAGCCCCGGCAGGAAGTAGGCCAGAGCCTGGTCGTCGGCGCTGCCGCCGTTGCGCGCCGAGAGATGCACGAAGAACCAGCCGATGCCGATGCCGAAGAGCGCGTTGAGGCAGAACTGCACCGTCGAGCGCTGCACCACGCGCACCACGAGCGCAACGCCGGCCACGACGCCGCTGACGACCAGCGCGACCTGGAGCTCGCGCGTCGTGAGCCACATGACGGTGAAGATCACCGTCGGGACGGCCGCCTCGACCATCCCGCGGCGCCCACCGAGCGCCCTCGCGAGCTGAGCTCGTACGACGGCCTCCACGGTGTCGAGCGACGCCACCGGGCCGGCGGGCTCGGCCGGGGCACTCACGGCATCAGCTCGTAGCGCGGGTTGTACATGATGCGCAGCCCGTCGTGGGCGCCGATGCGTCCCTCCACCTGCATGGACACACCGGGGTTGATCCCGGCGATCCGGCGGCGGCCCAGCCACACGATCGTGATCACGCCGGAGCCGTCGAAGAGCTCGGCCTCCAGCGCCGGCACGCCCCCGCGGGGGCGGAGGGTGACCGTGCGCAGCGTGCCGCGCAGCCGCACCCGCTCACGGTCGGGCGCGCTCGCGACGGTGTCCAGCCCGGGCTCGGCGTACGTTCGGCGCAGGTCGCGGGCGTGCTGGTCGGAGCTGTTGGCCCACCGGCTGATGCTGCGCCGGAGCTTGCTCTTCTCGGCCATCGCTCAGCCCGACTGCTCGCCGGTCGCAGGCGGGGCGATCGACGAGCCCATCTCGACGCGACGCGCCGTCTCCGGGACGACGACCGGCAGCGGCTCGCCGACGGGCATGGCGCCCTCGCCGCGGCGTA
>WLIH01000014.1 GCA_009702305.1 Actinomycetota bacterium
CCTGGTCAACCGGATGCACGCCGGGGTGCGCTCGCCGGGGCGCTACTCGGCGTACGACACCGACCTGCAGCTCTGGGTGGCGGCGACGCTGGCCCACAACGGCGAGTGGTTCTACGAGCGCGTCCTCGGACCGCTGGACGCCGCATCGCGCGAGCAGATCTATCGCGACTCCTGGATCTTCGGCACGGCGCTGCAGGTCACGGCCGACGACTGGCCGCAGACGCGGGCGGCCTTCGACGACTACTGGGCCGACGCCCTGACCCGCCTCGAGCCCGACCCGATCGTGCAGGACTACTGCCGTCGACTCCTCTCGGGCGAGGACTCGCCCCTGGTCGCCCGGCCCGTGCTGGCCCTCCAGAGCCTGATGACGCGCGGCAACCTGGAGCCCCAGGTGCGCGAGGTGCTGGCCCTGCCGTGGACGCCCCGCGAGCAGCGGCTCTACGACCTGTTCTGGCGGGTCTTCCCTCGCGTCTACCGTCTGGTCCCGCGCCCGTTGCGGCAGCTGCACACCACGATCATCCTGCGCGACCTGCGCCGCCGCCTGCGCACCGGCAAGCGCGTGATCTGAGCCGGCCGCGCCGGCCGGCTCAGATCCTCAGGAGTACAGGCGGTCCAGGACGTCGGCGTACTTCTGGTGCACGACGCGGCGCTTGAGCTTGAGGGTGGGGGTCAGCTCCTCCGACTCGGCCGTCCACTCGACGGGGAGCAGCTCGAAGGCCTTGACCTGCTCCGGCCGCGACAGCCGTGCGTTGGCCTTGTCGACGGCGTCCTGAGCGATCGCCAGGATCGCCGGGTGCTGGGCGAGCTCGGCGAGGGAGGCGCCCTCGATCCCGAGCTGGGCGGCCACGAGCGGCGCGATCTCCGCGTCGAGGGTCAGCACGGCGACGACGTAGGGCCGCGCCTCCCCGAAGACCAGGGCGTGGCCGACGACGGGGGACTCCTTGAGGTAGTTCTCGATGTTGGAGGGCGCGATGTTCTTGCCCGAGGAGGTGATGATCATCTCCTTCTTGCGGTCGACGACCTTGAGGAAGCCGTCGTCGTCGATCTCGCCGATGTCGCCGGTGTGCACCCAGCCGTCGGCGTCGAGCAGCGCTGCCGTCGCCTCGGGCTGCTGGTGGTAGCCGGGCGTCGCGACCGGGCCGCGGGCCAGGATCTCGCCGTCCTCGGCGAGGCTGATCTCGATGCCCGGCAGGGCGCGCCCGACCGTGCCGAGGCGGAAGTGGTCCGGCCCGCACGCCGTCACGGCCGCGGTGGTCTCTGTCATCCCGTAGACGTCGTAGATGCGCATCCCGAGCCCGGCGAAGAAGCGCGCGACCTCCAGCGGCATCGGGGCCGCCGCTGACGCCGCCCACTCGCAGCGGTCGAGTCCGAGCAGCATCCGCAGGATCGAGAGCAGGGTGGCGTCGGCTTGCTCGTACGCCGCCTGCAGCTCCGCCGACGGGGTGGCGCCGTGCTGCTGCGCCTCGACGTACTGCAGCCCGACGGCCATCACGGCCTCGACGCCGGCCCGCTTCTCCGCGTCCGGCTCGGCCGCGAGCTTGGCGGCGATGCCGGTGCGGATCTTCTCCCACACCCGCGGCACGCCGAAGAAGCGCGTCGGCCGCACCTCGCCGAGCGCGCCGAGCAGGAGAGCGGGGTCGGCGATCAGATGGATGTGGCCGCCGTTGACCTGGGGGGAGTACATGCCCAGCATCCGCTCGGCGATGTGGGCGAAGGGCAGGTAGGAGATGAAGACGTTCTCACCCTCGAAGCCGGCCATCCGCTGCGACGACTCGACCTCGAAGAGGACGTTGTGGTGGGTCAGCACCACGCCCTTGGGCGGCCCGGTCGTGCCGGAGGTGTAGAGGATCGTGATCGGGTCGTCGGGCCGCACGGCCGCCACCCGCGCCGCCAGCTCGTCGGCGAGCTCGGCGCGACGGGCCGCGCCGGTGGCCAGCAGGCTCGCCCAGGACACGTAGCGCTCGCCCGTGGGCAGCGCCGACTCGTCGAGCACGACGACCGTGCTGACCGCGTCGGAGCCGTCCAGGGCCTGCTGCCAGCGGGCCAGCTGGTCGCCGCCCTCGAGCACCACGACCCGGGGCAGGGCGTGCTGCGCGACGTAGCTGATCTGCTCCGGGGCCAGCGTCGCGTAGATCGACATCGGCACCGCGCCGGCGTGCAGTGCGCCGAGGTCGGCGACGACGTGCTCGATGCGGTTGCTCGCCATCATCGCGACCTTGTCGCCGGCCGCGACGCCGTATGCCGCCAGCCCGGCCGCGACGTCGAGGACCTGCTCGTGGAGCTCGGTCCAGGTCAGCGTGCGCCAGCCGGGGGTGTAGTCCGCGCCGGCCTGCTGGATGCCGACCTTGTCGGAGTACGCCGGGTGGTCGCCGTGGGCGGCGACGGTCCGGGCGAACGCCGCCGGGAGCGTCTGCCCCGCGATGGCGTCCTCGATCTGCTGGCGGACGGTGAGCACGTCGGTGTGCGCGGTCATGCTGGTCTCCTGGCTGGGCGGACGGCCGTACGGACGGGCTGAAGGGGTCAGATGCCCAGACTGCGGCCGATGATCTCCTTCTGGATCTCCGTCGTGCCGCCGTAGATGGTCTGGATCCGGCTGTCGACGTAGGCCTTCGCGATGGGGTACTCCATCATGTAGCCGTAGCCGCCGTGGAGCTGGACGCCGTGGTCGACGAGCTTCTTCTGCAGCTCGGTGGTCCACCACTTCGCCATCGAGGCGAGCGAGGTGTCGACCTCGCCGGCGTTGAGCTTGAGGATGCAGTCGTTGATGAACGTGCGCGCGATGTAGACCTCGGTGGCCATCTCGGCGAGCATGAAGCGGTTGTGCTGGAACTTGCCGATCGGCTTGCCGAAGGCCTCGCGCTCCTTGGCGTAGGTCAGGCAGAGCTCGAGCACGTGCTCGCAGGCCGCGACCGCGATCGCCGCGATCGAGATCCGCTCCTGCGGCAGGTTGACCATCAGGTTGATGAAGCCGGAGCCCTCCTCGCCGAGCAGGTTGGCCTTGGGCACGATGACGTTGTCGAAGAACAGCTCGGCGGTGTCCTGGGCCTTGAGGCCCATCTTGTCGAGGTTGCGCCCACGCTCGAAGCCCTCCATGCCGCGCTCGACGACCAGCAGGCTGATGCCCATGTGGCCGGCGTCGGGGTCGGTGCGGGCCACGACGATCACCAGGTCGGCCATGATGCCGTTGCTGATGAACGTCTTGGAGCCGTTGAGGACGTAGTGGTCGCCCTTGTCGACGGCGCTGGTCTTGATGCCCTGCAGGTCGGAGCCGGCGCCCGGCTCGGTCATCGCGATCGCCGAGATCAGGTCGCCGGAGACCAGACCGGGCAGCCAGCGCTGCTTCTGCTCGTCGTTCCCGATGGTGCTGATGTAGGGGACGATGATGTCGGTATGGACCGGGAAGCCGAGTCCGCTGGCGCCGACCTTGGAGATCTCCTCGGCGACGACCGCGTTGTAGCGGAAGTCCTTGGCGCCCATCCCGCCGTACTCCTCGTCGACGTCGAAGCTGAGGATCCCCTGGGCGCCGGCCTTGCGCCACACCTCGCGGTCGACCTGGCCGTCCTTCTCCCACTGCTCGTGGAAGGGCACGACCTCCTTCTCCAGGAAGGAGCGGACCATGCCGCGGAAGTCCTCGTGCTCCTGCTCGTAGATGGACGTGGGCTTGGCCATGGGGATTCCTTCGAGACGGTGGTCAGGTCGTAAACAGCACTACTGTTACAGCAAGACTGTCACGATACAAGGTAGCGTGACCCGCATGTCCGCAGAAGCCTCCGAGGCCACCGACGCCGCTCTGCTCACGATCGACGAGCTCTCGGCCCAGGTCGGCCTCACCGTGCGCACCACGCGCTACTACGCGAGCCTCGGCCTGCTGCCGGCGCCGCTGCGCCGGGGTCGGGTCGCCTACTACGACCGGGTGCACCTGGCTCGACTCGAGCTCGTCCGGGCGCTGCAGGACCACGGCTTCACCCTGCAGGCCATCGAGCGCTTCCTGGCGACGGTCCCGCTCGAGGCGAGTGTCGAGGACCTCGCGCTGCAGCGGGCCATGCTCACCTCGTGGTCGCCGCGGCCGGTCGAGAAGCTGACCCGGCGCCAGCTGGAGAAGAAGGCCGCCCGCAAGCTCTCCGACCGCGACGTCGAGCTGCTCGTCGTGATGGGCAGCCTCGAGCGCGACGGCGAGGCGTACGTCGCCCTCCCGAGCCTGTCGGTCGGTGTCGAGCTGCTGGCGGTCGACGTCCCGGAGGCAGCGCTCGGCGAGGCCAGCGATGCGATCACCCGGCACATGGAGTCGCTGGCCGCCGAACTGACCGACATCCTGCGCTCGCAGGTGCTCGAGCCCTACCGGCGCGAGGCGCACTCGCCCGAGGACGCCGAGCGGCTCGAGCAGACGATGGCGCGGCTGCGCCAGCTCACCCTCGAGGCGGTGGTGACCGGCTTCCAGCGGGCGGCGAACGCCGTGATCACCCGGTCCCTGGCGCGCAGCTGACGCTCGCGCATCAGGCGTGGGTCAGGAGACCCACTCCTTGATCTGGGCGATCGTCGCGGCGGGGTCCTCGGTGGCCGGGGAGACCGACAGGTTGGTGACGCCGGCCTCGCGGAAGGCGGCGATCCGCTCCTGGACGTACGACGCGGGGCCGACCAGGTTGCCGGCCTCGAGCCACTCCAGCGGCACCAGCGCCTCGGCCTCCTTCTTCTTGCCCGAGAGATAGAGGTCCTGGATCTCCTCGGCCTCCTTCTCGTAGCCGTACTGACGGGCGAGCTCGTTGTAGAAGTTCTTGCCGCGCGCACCCATGCCGCCGATGTAGAGGGCGTACATCGGACGCATGAAGTCGAGCATCCCCTTGACGTCCTCGCCGATCGCGACCATGCCGCCGGCGGAGATCTCCAGCGGGGCGAGGTCGGCGGAGCGCTTGGCGGCGCCGGCGGCGAGCGCGTCGCCCCACACGCCGTGCGCCTTGTCGGGGTGGAAGAGGAACGGCAGCCAGCCGTCGGCCACCTCGGCGGTCATCTTGACGTTGTTGTCGCCGAGGGCGGCGACCCACAGCGGCACGACGGGGCGCTCGGGCTTGTTGAGCAGCTTCAGCGGCTTGCCGAGCCCGAGGCCCTGGTCGGCCGGCAGCGGCACGGTGTGGATCCCGTCCATGACCAGGCGCTCGCCGCGCAGGCCCATCCGGATCAGCTCGATCACCTCGCGGGTGCGACCCAGCGGCTTGTCGTAGGGGAGGCCGTGGAAGCCCTCGATCACCTGCGGACCGGAGGCGCCGAGTCCGATCACGGCACGACCGCCGGACACGTTGTCGAGGCCGGCAGCGGTCTGCAGCAGCGCGCCCGGGGTGCGGGAGTAGACGTTGAGGATGCCGGCGCCGATCTCGACCGTCTCGGTCTTGGCCGCGAGGTAGCCCATCAGGGTCGGCGCGTCGAAGCCGTAGGGCTCGGCGACCCAGATGGTGTCCAGTCCGGCCTTCTCGAGGCCCGCGACCTGGTCGGCGGTCTCGCGGGGGTTGCCGGCGTACACGAGGGGCATGGAGAGCTTCATGACCGTGACAGTATCAGTGTCACAGTGCGCGGTGGAGCCCCTCAGGGTGTGATGCCGAGCGCCCGGCCCAGGGCGCCGGCGAGGGTGGCGGAGTACTCCGCCGTGATGTGGTCGGTGTCGCGGTAGGCCAACGTGCCGCCGATGACGACGGGGCACTCGTCCTTCCAGCACAGCCACGGCGTGGGGTCCACGACCTCGGCTCCGGCCAGCAGCGCCGACTTCACGGCGACGTCGCCCAGGATGACCGAGCGCTCCACCGGGCGGAACATGCAGTCGCCCAGGCTGGGGCTGCCGGTGGTGAGGCACTCAGCCGGGTCGATCGCCGACTTGGGCACGTCCTTGATCAGCACGACGCGGTCGGCCGAGGCTCTGAGCTGGTCGAAGAGCTCGTCGTAGCCCGACTCCAGCAGGGGAGCGACCTCCTCGATCGCCTCGACCCGGTCGCCGCCGGTCCACACGCCGTTGACCGGGGGCGAGGACGCCACCACCACCAGGTCGGGTGAGAGCGCGTCGACCTGGTCGACGACCCAGTCGTGGAAGTCGTCGCAGGCACTGAAGACGATGTCCTCCTGGACCGGCGCGACCGTCACGTGGGCGGCCGGGCACTGCGGCTTGACGAGGTAGAAGACGCGCCAGTCGCTGTCGGCCGTGATCCGGTCGAACGCCGGGATCCAGGCCCGAGCGTGCGAGTCTCCGGTCACCACGATCGTGTGGGTGCCCTCGGGGTTGCCGCGGGCGCACAGCTCACGGACGTCGTGCTCGTAGTCGCACTCGCCGACGTCGGCGACGCTGTCGCGCAGCTCGAGCAGGTCGGGGCTCAGGTCGCTCGGCACCGCCATCCGGTCACGCGCGGCATTGACCGAGGCCCGCACGAGCGCGACCGTGTCGTCGCCGCTGGCACCGCTCGCCGTGATCGGCGGGTTGTCGCCGAACTCCCCGCCCCGCCACGAGGTGTAGGACCAGCTGCCCAGACAGGCGCCGGCCACCAGGGCCACGCTGAGGGGGTAGAGCACCAGTGCGCGCGGCACCCGCAGTGCGCGCGCCGGACGACCGGAGCGGAACGGCATCTCGACGAAGCGGTAGGTCAGGGCCGCCAACGCGAAGACCGCGAGCACGACGACGCCGGCCTCGAGTCCGGTCAGGTGCCGCTCGAGGCGGTGCTCGACCAGGATCAGCGCCGGCCAGTGCCACAGGTACAGCGAGTACGACCAGTCGCCGATCGTCCGCATCGGCCGCACGCTCAGCAGCCAGCGCACCGGTCCGACGAGTCCGGTCGGCGTGGCTCCGACCAGGAGCAGCGCGGCGGCGCCGAGCACCGGCAGCAGGGCGGCGACTCCCGGGAACGGCGTCGAGGCGGAGTAGGCCAGGCAGGCGACGACGATCGCGGTGAGACCGGCGACCTGGAGGGGTACGCCGATCCAGCGCGGCAGTCGGGGGGCGACCCAGGGGGCGACGAGAGCGGTCAGCGCGCCGATGCCGAGCTCCCAGGCCCGGGTCGACGTGGAGAAGTACGCCGTCGCCGGCTCGCTCTGCGTGTGGACGATCGACCACGCCAGGGACGCCCCGGTCGCGAGGACCAGCACCACGAAGATGGTCCGCCGCGGCAGGCGGGCCTGGCGGCCGCGCCGCGTGATCACCCGGGCCGCGGCGGTGACGGCGATGAGCAGGAGCGGCCAGACGACGTAGAACTGCTCCTCGACCGCCAGCGACCAGTAGTGCTGGAGCGCCGAGGGCCCGGTGTCGGTGGCGAAGTAGTAGACGCCCTGCTGGGAGAAGTGCACGTTGGCCGCGAACAGGGTCGCCCAGATCGCGTCGGTCACCAGGCTGCGCGCAGAGACCAGGCTCATCCAGGCCAGCGAGACCGCCAGGGTCACCACGGTGACGAAGGTCGCGGCCGGCAGGATCCGGCGCGCACGGCGCGACCAGAACTCCACCAGCGAGAAGCGGCCCGACTCGCGCAGCTCGCCGTAGAGCAGGCCCGAGATCAGGAAGCCGGAGATCACGAAGAAGACGTCGACCCCGACGAATCCGCCCGGCAGGAAGGGCACTCCGGCGTGGGCAGCGATGACCGTGAGCACTGCGATGGCGCGCAGTCCCTGGACATCGCTGCGATGCTCGGTCGCCACCCCTGCTCTCCTGGTCGCCGTGTGCGCAAGATATCAAAGAGTGACCGCTGCGAGCGGTCGCCGCGGACACGGTGACAGGATCGCAGCCGCGCTCGCGTCGCTCGCCGGCCGAGCATCCACCACCAGCACCCTTCAGGAGCACTCTCGTGACGACGTACCGCATCGCCGTGATCGGCGGCACCGGCCCGCAGGGCAAGGGTCTGGGCTACCGCTTCGCCCGCGCCGGGCACACCGTGATCCTCGGCTCGCGTGCGGCCGAGAAGGCCGTGCCGGTGGCCGAGGAGGTCACCGAGCGGCTCGTCGGCGTCGACGGCGCCGGCACCGTCACCGGGGCCGCCAACGCCCACGCCTGCGAGCAGGCCGACGTCGTGCTGTTGGCCGTGCCGTACGACGGCCACGACGAGCTGGTCGCGGCCCTGCCGCTGGCCGGCAGGACGGTCGTCTCGTGCGTCAACCCGCTGGCCTTCGACAAGCGCGGCGCCCACGGCCTGGTCGTCGACGGCGGCGAGGGCTCGGCGGCCGAGTCGGCCCAGCGTCTGCAGCCCGACGCGACCGTGGTCGGTGCCTTCCACAACGTCTCCGCGGTGACGCTGTGGGGCGAGCAGGACTTCCTCGACGAGGAGGACATCCTCGTGGTCGGCGACTCGCCGGAGGGCAAGGAGGTCGCGATCGAGCTGGCGGCCGCTGTCACCGGCCGACCGGGCATCGACGCCGGCAAGCTGCGCCTGGCCCGCCAGGTCGAGCCGCTCACCGCGGTGCTGATCTCGATCAACCGCAAGTACAAGATCCACTCGAGCATCCGGATCACCGGCTTCGACCACTGAGCCGCCCCGTCTGACGGCCCCGTCCGACAGCCCCGTCCGACGCCCGCGACGTCATACGTCGGCGATAAGGGGACGTCCCCACCGTATGACGTCGCGGGGGTGGCGGGTGGGTCAGTCGCCCTGGTGGCGACCGTTCCAGCTGTCCCAGAGCGCGGCGTAGGAGCCACGGGCGGCGACCAGCTCGTCGTGCGAGCCGAGCTCGGAGATGACGCCGTCCTCGACCACCGCGACCCGGTCGGCGTCGTGGGCCGAGAAGAGCCGGTGGGCGATGGCGATGACGGTGCGTCCCTCGAGCACCGCTGCGAGGCTGCGCTCGAGGTGGCGCGCCGCGCGCGGGTCGATGAGGGCGGTCGCCTCGTCGAGCACCAGCGTGTGCGGGTCGGCCAGCACCAGCCGCGCCAGCGCGACCTGCTGGGCCTGGGCCGCGCTGAGCGCCCATCCGCCCGAGCCGACCACCGTGTCGAGTCCGTCGCCCAGGGCGTCGGCCCACTCGAGCGCGTCGACCACGTCGAGGGCGGCGCGGATGTCGTCGTCGGTGGAGCCGGGCTGGGCGGCCAGGGCGAGGTTCTCCCGCAGCGTGCCGACGAAGACGTGGTGCTCCTGGGTGACCAGGGCGACGTGGCCGCGCAGGTCGCCGAGCGGCAGGTCGACCAGGCCGACCCCGCCGACCGTGACGGCGCCCGTGCGCGGCGGGTGGATGCCGGCCAGGAGCCGTCCGAGGGTCGACTTGCCGGCGCCGGACGGGCCGACCATGGCGATCCGCTCGCCGACGGCCACGCCGATGTCGACGCCGTGCAGCACGTCGCGCCCCTCGACGTAGGAGAAGCGCACGTCGCGCACGTCGATCTGCTCGCCGTCGGGCTGCTCCCCGGTCGCGACCCGGTCGTCGGGCACCTGCGCGACGCCGAGCAGGCGCGAGAGCGATGCGGCGCCGAGCTGCAGCTCGTCGAGGATGGAGACGATGCGGTCGACGGGGTCGATCAGCATCTGCACGTAGAGCGTCGCAGCGGTCACGTCGCCGAGGGAGGCGTGACCCTGCGTGTAGAGCCAGCCGCCGAAGAGCAGGGTCGCCACCGTCGGGATCAGGTAGGACAGCTCCATGCTCGGGAAGAACACCGTGCGCAGGTAGAGCGTGTAGCGCTCGGCGTCGTACGACTCGCGGATGTCGTCGTCGATGCGGCGCACCTGCTCGTCCTGGAGTCCGAGCGCCTCCACGGTGCGGGCGCCCTCGACGGTCTCGGTCAGGGTCGCGTTGATGGCGGAGTACGTCGCGCTCTCGCGCAGGTAGCCGTCCTTGGCGCGGGCGAGATACCACCGCAGCCCGATCACCAGCGGTGGCACGCCGAGGACGCACGGCAGCGCCACCCACCAGCCGACGCTGATGGCGGCGATGAACGTGACGATCGCGGTCAGCACGGCGATCGTCCACTCTGGCAGCGCCATCCGGATCGACCAGCCGAGCTGGTCGACATCGCGGCTGGTGCGGGTCAGCAGGTCGCCCGAGCCGGCGGACTCGACGACACCGACGGGCAGGGCCAGCGCATTGCCGACGAAGTCCTCGCGCAGGTCGGCGAGCACCTGCTCGCCGAGCACCTGGCTGACGTAGCGGGCGTAGCGGGTGAGCACGGTCTGAGCGACCAGGAAGCCGGCCAGCACCATCATGATCCGGTCGACGTGGCCCAGCGTGGTGCCGGTCTCGACGGCCTCGACGAGGTCGCCGAGCAGGCGCGGCGCGGCCAGCGCCGCGACCGCGGCGAGCAGGTGCAGGCCGAGCGCGCCGAAGAGCATGCGCGGGTGCTGGCGGGCCAGGTCGCGCACGTAACGGCGCACCTCGCGCGTGTCGGCGATCGGCAGCCGGGTGGTCACGCTCATCGCTGTGCCACCTCCTCGCTCTCCCGGGCCACGACGCGGCGGTAGTCCGCGTCGTCGGCGAGCAGCTGGCTGTGCGTCCCGGTGGCGACCACGACGCCGTTGCTCAGCAGCACCACCTCGTCGGCGACGTCAAGCACCAGGGGGCTCGACGTCGTCACCAGGGTGGTGCGCCCGGCCCGGTGCGTGCGCAGCCGGGCCGCGATCCGCGCCTCGGTGTGCGCGTCGACGGCGCTGGTCGGCTCGACGAGCACCAGCACCTCGGGGTCGAGGGCGAGGGCGCGGGCGAGCACGAGGCGTTGGCGCTGCCCGCCGGAGAAGCTGCGGCCGCGCTCGGTGACCGTGGCGTCGAGGCCCTCGGGCAGGGCATCGAGGATGTCGCTTGCCGAGGCGGTCGCGATCGCGCGCTCCACCTCGCCGGTGCCGCGGACGTCGATCCGGTCGCCGAGGCGCCCGGAGAAGAGCACGGCGCCGCTGTCGGAGACGACGATGCGGCGGCGTACCTCGGCGAGGTCGAGGTCCTCGAGCGGGATGCCGCCCCAGGTCACCCCGGTGGTGGTGTCGGCCCCGCATCGGCCGATCCGATCGGCCAGCGCGGCGGACTCGTCGGGCTGCTCGCAGACCAGGGCGACGAGCCGGCCGCCCCGGACCCGCAGTCCCGAGCGTGCGTCGTACAGCTCCGAGCCCGGAGCCGGCGCAGGCGCCGCCGCGGCCGGCTGGGCGAGATCGGGATCGAGGGCGAGCACGTGGCAGACGCGCTTGGCCGAGACGTGCCCCCGGATGAGCTTGTTGGCGTACTCCGTCGCCGTGCGCAGCGGGATCATCAGGAACGCCGCGTAGCCGTAGAACGACACCAGCTCGCCGGCCGAGAGGTCGCCCTGCACGGCCGAGCGGGCGCCGATCCAGACGACGAGGACGACGAACACCCCGGGCAGGAAGACCTGCAGCGCGTCGAGGACCGACTGCAGCCGCGCCACCTGGACGCCCGCCTGCCGGGTCTCCTGCGACTCACGGCGGTAGCGGTCGTGGAAGACCTGCTCGCCGCCGATCCCGCGCAGCACCCGCAGGCCGCCGACGATGTCGGTCGCGGTGTTGGAGAGGCGCCCCATCAGGTGGCGCTGGTGGGTGCTGCGCACCTGCAGCGGCCGCAGCACGGGCGTGATCAGCAGCATCAGCAGCGGCACGCCGATCAGCACGATCAGCCCCAGCGACACCGACGTGCGCAGCAGGATCACCGCCACCAGCAGGAACGACACGACCGCGCCGGCGAAGCGCGCCGAGACGTCCATGACCTGGCCGAGGTGGGACAGGTCGCTGGTGCCGATCGCGACGACCTCTCCGGTCGAGACCTGCCGGGGCAGGCTCCCGCCGAGGCGCACGCTCTGGCGCGAGACCAGCTGCACCGTGCGGTACGCCGTCGTGAGCCAGTTGGTGACCGCGTAGCGGTGCCGCATGATGCCGCTGCCGGCCTGGACGAGCCCGACGGCGAACAGCAGCCCCGCCCAGCCCAGCAGGGCGCGTCCGTCGCGGTCGGCGACCCCGTGGTCGATGGCCTTGCCGATGATCATCGGCAAGAAGGCCTGCGAGGACATCCAGACGATGCCGAAGAACATCCCCATCACCAGCGTGCGCCACTGACCCGTGGCCAGCCACCACAGGAACCGGCCGGGGGTGCGGTGGTCGGCCGTCCCGGGATGGTCCAAAGGCAGCACGCGCACCCGACGAGGCTACGGAGCGCGCACGGCCGGCGCGAATCGTTATCCGGCGGGGCGGGCCAGACCCTCGACCGATTCGGCGCCCGGCAGCGACGCGACCAGCCGACCCGGCAGCAGCAGCTTGCTGCGGCGTACGCCGGAGCCGATCACCGCCACGTCGATGTCAGCCACGCGCGAGTCGACCAGCAGCCGCCACCCCTCCGGCAGACCCACCGGGGTGATGCCCCCGTGCTCCATGGCGGACTCGGCCACGGCGCGCTCCATCGGCAGGAACGACGCCTTGCGGACGTCGAGCAGGCGCTTGACGGTGGTGTTGACGTCGGCGCGGGTGTCGGCGCGCACGACGCAGGCGGCGATCCGCTCCTCGCCGTCGCGGCGCCCCGCGACGAGCACGCAGTTGGCGCCGGTGTCGTCGGGCAGCCCGTAGGCGGCGTTCATGGCCGCGGTGTCGGCGACGGCCGGGTCGATCTCGACCACGCCGACCTCGTGCGCGTGCGGCCAGCCGGTGAGGGCGGCCACGACGGACGGGGCGAGCAGATCGGGGCGCTCCAGCGCGGCGACGGTCACCAGGGAGCCGAGGGAGGGGGTGCTCATGGGCACCATGGTGGCCGCTCGACCCACATCTGCTGTTCACGTGTCCGTCGTCGTCTGCTCGGACGGGCGTCGCACCGTGACAGGTGTGACCCTGCAGCCCACCGCTCGTCGCGCTCCGTCGCTGGAGGTGACCCCGGCGGTCGTCGCCCACCGGGGTGCGAGCGGCCACCGGCCCGAGCACACCCTCGAGGCGTTCCGCGTCGCGATCGCGATGGGCGCCGACAGCATCGAGCTCGACGTGGTCAGCACCGCGGACGGCGTGCTGGTCGTGCGCCACGAGTCGGACCTGACGATCACGACCGACGTCGCCGACCACCGCGAGCTCGGTGGCCGGACCCTCGTGGAGGAGCTGAGCCTCGACGAGGTCCGCACGCTGCGCGTCCGGGAGCGGATGCCCGACCTGCGGCCCGGGGCGGCGGCGTACGACGGGCGGCTCGCCGTGGCCAGCCTCGACGACGTGCTCGCGCTGGTGACCTCGGAGTCCGCC
>WLIH01000140.1 GCA_009702305.1 Actinomycetota bacterium
GGCCGGGGGGGTAGGGGCGGCGCTCGAAGGACGAGTCGCCACCGACGAGGTCGACACCGAGACGGCGCGACTTACGGGTCATGGGGCCGGTGTAACGGGCCATTTCTCAAGTCTCCTGTTCTCAGTGCCGGTCAGACGCGGCGGCGCTTGGGCGGGCGGCAGCCGTTGTGGGGCGAGGGCGTGACGTCCTGGATGGTGCCGACCTCGAGGCCGATCGCACCCAGGGAGCGGATCGCCGTCTCACGACCGGAGCCGGGGCCCTTGACGAAGACGTCGATCTTCTTCATGCCGTGCTCCATCGCCCGACGACCGGCAGCCTCGGCTGCCATCTGCGCGGCGAACGGGGTCGACTTGCGCGAGCCCTTGAAGCCGACGGTGCCGGCCGAGGCCCACGAGATGACCGCCCCGGTGGGGTCGGTGATCGTGACGATCGTGTTGTTGAACGTGCTCTTGATGTGGGCTTCGCCCTGAGCGACGTTCTTCTTCTCCTTGCGGCGCACCTTCTTGGCGCCGGCCGCTGAGCGGCTCTTGGGAGGCATTCAGTTTCTCCTACAGGTAGCTGGTCTGTGAGTGCGTGGGAAGGCAGTGCGACGGCAGAAGCCGTACGGTCACTTGGCCTTCTTCTTGCCGGCAACCGTGCGCTTGGGACCCTTGCGGGTGCGCGCGTTGGTCTTGGTGCGCTGACCGCGGACCGGGAGGCCCATGCGGTGGCGGCGACCCTGGTAGCTGCCGATCTCGATCTTGCGACGAATGTCCGCCTGGACCTCGCGACGGAGGTCACCCTCGATCTTGAAGTTGGCTTCGATGGCGTCGCGGAGCTTGACCAGCTCCTCGTCGCCCAGCTGGTGGACGCGCAGGTCCGGGCTGACGCCGGTCTCGGCGAGCAGCTGCTGGGAGCGGGTACGGCCGATGCCGTAGATGTACGTGAGTGCGATCTCGATGCGCTTGTCGCGCGGGAGGTCGACACCAACAAGGCGTGCCATGTGTGTGGCCTTTCCGTGAGGGGCGTGGCCCCTCGTCTTGCACAGAGGTGTCTGTCGTGTCGCGTCCGGTCCGGTGGACCGGCTCCGGCCTTCTGCTCCGGAGGTGGTTCGCCGCGCTGGGCGGCTAAGCGATCACGTTGAAAGGATGGTGCGGTGGTGCGGTTCGGTCGCTAGCGCGACCTAGCCCTGGCGCTGCTTGTGACGCGGGTTCGCGCAGATCACCATGACGCGGCCGTGGCGACGGATCACCTTGCACTTGTCACAGATGGGCTTGACGCTGGGGTTGACCTTCATGTCGGAGGTCCTTTCGTACTTCCACCGCGGGAAGCAGTTGGTGGCTACTTGTAGCGGTAGACGATCCGACCCCGGGTGAGGTCGTACGGCGAGAGCTCCACCACCACGCGGTCCTCGGGGAGGATCCGGATGTAGTGCTGGCGCATCTTGCCGCTGATGTGGGCGAGCACCTTGTGGCCATTGCTCAGCTCGACGCGGAACATGGCATTCGGCAGGGCTTCCGTAATGGTGCCCTCGAGCTCGATCACGCCTTCTTTCTTCGGCATGTCCTCCACAATCTGTTGATCTGTTGTCTACCGTTGCTGCACTGCGCCGACGGGTGCCGAGGCAGGTGGCCCGCGAACCTCCGAGACGGTGTCTCGGTGGACCTCGTCGAGTCCGACCGGGAGCCTCACCCAGGCGTGCGGCACCGCTGGAGACCAGCAGAGACACACGATCCAGGCAGCCGCGAGGCACCACGGAGCAGACCCACGTTGGGCCGACACGCCAGTTTACGAGAAACCGGCCGCCATCTGCTAATCCGTGCTGCGGCCTAGGCGTCGACGAGCAGGCGCAGGGTCTGCTCGCGCGCCGGGCTGGCCGTTGGCTCGCCGCCCACCCACGCGCCAGAGACCGGGTTGAGCATCACCTCGTCGACGGCGTACGTCGCAGCGAGGTCGGCGAGCTGCGCGCGGGCGCTGGCCGCCGAGCCGATCACCCAGCGGCTCGCCATCGCCTCGACCAGGTCGGCCTCGCCGGGGGCGAGCTCGATCTTCTCGGCCTCCTCGACGAGGCGCTGCGGCCCGAGCGGCTGGCCCGTGCGCAGCGCGAGCATCATCTGCAGCTGCGGCAGCGCAAGCCGGCGAGCCTCCTCGTCGCTGCCCGCGACCGCTGCATTGACGGTCAGGAACGTCCGTGGCGCCTCGAGCTCCTCGGAGGGTTGGAACGTCGAGCGATACAGGTCCAGCGCCTGCTCGGTGCCGCTGCCCGAGAAGTGATGGGCGAACACGTACGGCAGCCCCTTGCTCGCGGCCAGGCGCGCCGAGAAGTCCGAGGAGCCGAGCAGCCACAGGCCCGGCGTACTCGTGGCCACCGGGGTCGCCTTGAGCACCTGGGTGCGGCCTTGCACGCGTACGCCCACACCGTCGGGCGCCATCATCGCGCGCACGTCGTCGACGTACTGCGGGAAGTGGGAGACCGCGTCGTCGGTGACTCCGCCGGCGCCGTGCCGCAGCGCGTAGCTGGTGATCGGGTCCGTGCCGGGTGCGCGACCGATCCCGAGGTCGATCCGACCGGGGAACGCCGCCTCGAGCAGCGCGAACTGCTCGGCCACCACCAGCGGTGCGTGGTTGGGCAGCATGACTCCGCCGGAGCCGACCCGCAGCCGCCGGGTGGCCGCGGCGATCATCGCGATCAGCACGGGCGGGTTGGTGGCGGCGACCGCGGCCATGTTGTGGTGCTCGGCGATCCAGAGTCGGCGGTAGCCGAGCTCGTCGGCCGTGCGCGCGAGCGACAGGCTCGCGGCGATCGCGTCGGAGGTCGTCTGGTCGGTGCGCACGGGGACCAGGTCGAGGACGGAGAGTGTCGGGAAGTCAGCCATCACCCTCACAACAGCGGCGGGCCTGCAGGGATTCCTCCCTGCAGGCCCGCCGTCGTCTGTCGCCGACTCAGATCGCCGGCGTGCTCTTCTGGCTGGCGCGATCCTTGATCAGGCTCGCGACCGCGGTCGCGACCAGGGTCACGATGATGACGCCGAGGCTGAGCAGCGACGAGATCTCCGGGACCTTGACGTGCTCGCCCCCGTTGATGAAGGGCAGCTCGTTCTCGTGCAGCGCGTGCAGGACCAGCTTCACGCCGATGAAGGCGAGGATGAACGAGAGGCCCAGCGAGAGGTAGACCAGACGCTGGAGCAGCCCACCGAGCAGGAAGTAGAGCTGACGCAGACCCATCAGCGCGAACACGTTGGCCGTGAAGACGAGGTAGGGCTCCTGCGTGATCCCGAAGATGGCCGGGATCGAGTCGAGCGCGAAGAGCAGGTCGGTGGTGCCGAGCGCGATGATCACGATCAGCATCGGGGACACCACGCGGGCACCGTTCTCGATGAAGAACAGCTTGAGACCGTGGTAGTTGTCGCTCACGTTGAGGCGTCGCTGCGCGAACGCCACGATCTTGTTCTCCTCGGAGTGCCCGTCGTCGTCGCTGCGGTAGCTCTTCACCAGGGAGTACGCCGTGTAGACCAGGAAGGCGCCGAAGACGTAGAAGACCCAGCTGAAGTTGGCGATCAACTGGTAGCCCAGGGCGATGAAGATGCCGCGGAAGATCAGCGCCAGGATGATGCCGACCATCAGCGCCTCCTGCTGAAGGTGCCGCGGCACCTTCAGGGAGGCCATCAAGATGATGAACACGAACAGGTTGTCGATGGAGAGGCTGTACTCCGTCAGCCAGCCGGCGTAGAACTGCACGCCGTAGTCGTGGCCGTGGTCGATCCAGATCCAGGCGCCGAAGATGACGGCGGCGCCGATGTAGACGCTGAGTGCGGTCGCGCACTCCTTGAGGCTGGGCTCGTGCGGATCGCGCGCGATCATCACGACGTCGAAGAGCAGCACCGCGACCGTGACCGCGATGGTGATGCCCCATTCGAGGGATGAAACTTCCACTGACGACTCCTGTAGCGAGGGGACGGACGATCGTCAGAGGTCTCTTCCGCAGCCTGCGGCCGCCCACGGACCCGGAGCGCCGCCGGGGGCGCCCGTGCTGACGAGTCCGCAGCGTAGGAATACTCCCCCCTGCGGGTGCATTCTCGCACGCCTCGCCGCACCTCAAACCATCGCCTCATGCGGGCGAGGCGGTCCTGGAGGAGCTCAGTCGGCGAGGGGGCCGAACGGGACGCCGAGTGCCGTCAGGGCGGCCTCGCCGCCGTCGAGGGCGGTGAGCACCCAGGCGCCGTTCGCCGTGAGGGCGAAGGTCTGCTCGAAGTGAGCGGCCCACGACGCGTCGCTGGTGACGACGGTCCACTCGTCCTCGAGGATGTCGGTCTCCTTGGTGCCGAGGGTGACCATCGGCTCGACCGCCAGCGCGAGGCCCTCGACCAGGCGAGGTCCGCGCCCCGGGCGACCGACGTTGGGCACGTTGGGCGGCAGGTGCATCTGGGTGCCGATCCCGTGGCCGACGTAGTCCTCGAGGATCCCGTAGCCGCCCTGGGCGCGCACGTGCGTCTCGACCGCGTGGGAGATGTCGGTGACCCGGCCACCGATGCGGGCCGCGCCGATGCCGCGCCACATGGCCTCCTCCGTGACCCGCATCAGCTCGGCGACCTCGTCGGGCACCTCGCCGACCGCCACGGTGATCGCCGCGTCGCCGTGCCAGCCGTCCACGATGGCGCCGCAGTCGATCGAGATGAGGTCGCCGTCGGCCAGGACGCGCGCACCGGGGATGCCGTGGACGACCTCGTCGTTGACGGAGGCGCAGATCGACGCGGGGAAGCCGTGATAGCCCTTGAACGACGGCGTGGCGCCCGCGGAGCGGATGCTGTCCTCGGCGATGACGTCGAGGTCCGCGGTGCTGATGCCGGCACGCACGGCGCCGCGCAGCAGCTGCAGCGTCTCCCCCACCACCAGTCCGGCGCGACGCATCGCACGGACCTGGTCGGGGGTCTTGATCTCGAGACCGCGGTCGAGCAGACCCATCGTGCTCAGCTGCTCCCGGCTCAGCTCTCGCTGACGACGTCGAGCGCGTCGAAGATGCGCTGCGTGACGTCGGCGACCTCGCCCATGCCGTCGACCTCGATGATCAGGCCGCGTCCGCGGTAGACCTCGATGAGCGGCTCGGTCTGCTCGGCGTAGACCTCCTGGCGACGACGGATGACGTCCTCGGTGTCGTCGGCTCGACCCTCGACCTCGGCGCGCTGCAGGAGGCGGCCCACGATCTCGTCCTGGTCGACGGTGAGCACGACGACGGCGTCGAGGGCGTGGCCGGTGAAGGCGATCATCCCGTCGAGCTCCTCCACCTGGGCGAGCGTGCGCGGGTAGCCGTCGAGCAGGAAGCCGGGGAGCGCGTCCGCCTCGTCGATCCGGTTGCGGACCATGAGGTTGGTGACCTCGTCGGGGACGTACTCGCCGGCGTCCATGTAGCGCTGCGCCTCGACGCCCAGCGCCGTGCCCTGGGAGACGTTGGCGCGGAAGATGTCACCCGTGGAGATGGCCGGGATCTTGAAGTGCTCGGCGACGAACTTCGCCTGGGTGCCCTTGCCCGCACCGGGAGGGCCCATGAGGATCATGCGCATTAACGGAGGAATCCTTCGTAGTTGCGCTGCTGGAGCTGGCTCTCGATCTGCTTCACGGTGTCGAGCGCGACGCCGACCATGATGAGGATGGACGTGCCGCCGAACGGGAAGTTCTGGTTGGCATCGACGAGGACCAGCGCGATCAGCGGGATCAGCGAGATGAGACCGAGATAGAGCGCGCCCGGCAGCGTGATGCGGGACAGGACGTAGGACAGGTAGTCCTCGGTCGGCTTGCCCGCCCGGATCCCGGGGATGAAGCCGCCGTACTTCTTCATGTTGTCGGCCACCTCGTTGGGGTTGAAGGTGATCGAGACGTAGAAGTAGGTGAAGAACACGATGAGCGCGAAGAACGCGATCATGTAGAGCGGGTGGTCGCCGCGCACGAAGTACTTGCTGACCCACGAGACCCAGCCCGAGGTGCTGTTCTGGTTGAACTGCACGGCCATCGCCGGCAGGTAGAGCAGCGAGCTCGCGAAGATCACCGGGATGATGCCGGCCTGGTTGACCTTGAGCGGGATGTAGGTCGAGCTGCCGCCGAACATCTTGCGGCCGACCATCCGGCGGGCGTACTGCACCGGGATCCGGCGCTGCGCCTGCTCGATGAAGATGACGCCCGCGACGATGACCAGGCCGATGGCCAGCACGATGGAGAAGATCCACCAGCCCTGGCTCGTCTGGACGGCCCATAGGGCGGCCGGGAAGGTCGCGACGACCTGCGTGAAGATGAGGATCGACATGCCGTTGCCGATGCCACGCTCGGTGATCTGCTCTCCGAGCCACATGATCACGGCGGTGCCGGCAGTCATGGTGACGACCATGACCAGGAAGGTCTGGGTGCCGTTGTCGTGCAGCAGGGGCTGGTTGCACTGGAGCAGGTTGCCCGAGCGGGCCAGCGCGACGATGCCGGTGGCCTGCAGCAGTGCGAGGCCGAGCGTGAGGTAGCGGGTGTACTGCGTGATCTTGGCCTGGCCGGACTGGCCCTCCTTCTTGAGCGCTTCGAGCCGCGGGATGACCACGACGAGCAGCTGCAAGATGATGGAGGCCGTGATGTACGGCATGATCCCGAGCGCGAAGATCGTCAGCTGGAGCAGCGCTCCACCGGAGAACAGGTTGACCAGGTTGTAGAGGCCCGCGCTGTCGCCGTTCTGGGCGATGTTGATGCAGTCCTGGACGTTCGCGACGTCGACGCCGGGCGCGGGAATCTGCGAGCCGGCCCGGAAGATCACGATGATCAGCAGGACGAACAGCAGCTTCTTACGCAGGTCCGGGGTCCTGAAAGCATTGGCGAAAGCGCCTAGCACGAGCAGATCCTCTTTCTCCACACAATGGTGTGGCTCCCGCGGCGGACCGTGGAAGCCTCCGGAAGCCTAACAGGCGCCGGGTTGCGAGCGGGCGGGCCCGCGGCACTGGTGACCGCGGCCTGACGTGACAACACGGGCGCGAACC
>WLIH01000141.1 GCA_009702305.1 Actinomycetota bacterium
GCCCGGCCCGCTCGCCGATCACGCGGCCGGTGTTGGTCGACCCGGTGAACATCACGTAGTTGGCGTTGTCGATCAGCGTCGGACCGACGTCGGGGCCCTCGCCGCACACGACCTGGAAGAGGCCACGGGGCAGCCCGGCCTCCTCGAGCATCTGGATGCCGTAGAGCGGCGACAGCGCGGTCTTGTTGTCCGGCTTGAGGACGATCGCGTTGCCGGCCATCAGCGCCGAGATCGAGTCGGAGATGCCGGTGGCGAAGGGGAAGTTCCACGGCGCGATGATGCCGATGACGCCCTTGGGCACCCGGATCTCGGTGGAGTTCGTCAGGAACGGCACCGGTCCGCCGCGCTTGGTGGAGGCCAGCAGCTTGGGCGCCCGCTTGATGTAATGGCTCATCACCATCGGCGGGTCGCAGGTCTCCTCGATCGCCATCCGCCGGTTCTTGCCGCTCTCGACCTGGATCAGGTCGGTCGTGGTCGTGGCGTTGTCGACGAAGAGGGTGTGCGCGCGCTTGAAGACCGCGAGCCGCTCCTTGAGCGGGGTCGCCGCCCACGCCACCTGGGCCTTGCGGGCGGTGACGAACGCCTGCTCGATGTCCGCGGGCGTCGACTGCGGCAGCTCGACGAGCACGTCGCCGGTGTAGACCTCGGTCAGCGGCCAGGTCGCCCCACCCGAGCCGGGCACGCGGGCGACCAGCTGCTGGAGGAACGCCGGGGTGATGGAGGCCGGGCGGGCGATCGCCGCGGGCGCCTTCTCGGGGCTCTGGGTCATCTCAGGCCCGCCCGAGCACGAAGTCCGCGCCGCGCTCGCCGATCATGATCGCCGGGGCGTTGGTGTTGCCGCCGGTGATCGACGGCATGATCGAGGCGTCGCAGACCCGCAGGCCCTCGATGCCGCGGACCTTGAGGTCGGGGGTCACGACGGACAGCTCGTCGACGCCCATCCGGCAGGTGCCGACGCCGTGGTAGACCGAGGTCGCGCGGTTGAGGATGACGTCGCGCAGCTCCTGGCCCTTGAGGCTCGCACCGGGGTGCAGCTCCTCCTTGACCGAGCCGCCGAACGCCGAGCCGGCCATGATCTCGCGGACCATCTCCGAGCCTTCGGCGAGCACCTCGAGGTCGCCGGGGTCGGCGAGGTACTGGAAGTCGATGAGCGGCGTCGCGGTCGGGTCGTTCGACGACAGCCGGAGCGTGCCTCGGCTGCGCGGGTAGATCAGCGTCGAGAGCAGCGTGATCGCCGTACGCGGGTCGACGTCGTGACGGATCGGCTCGTCCTGGTTGGGCGAGACGTAGGACCACGGCAGCAAGTGCAGCTGCAGGTCGGGCACGTCCGTGGCCTGCGAGGTGCGCAGGAAGGCGACGGCCTCGAAGACGGAGTTGGCGAGGAACGACTTGCCCGGGCGCAGGGTCTCCTTCATGACGCCCTGGGCGAAGAACGACGCCTTGCCCTTCATCTTCGACGACGTCGCGTGGAAGGTCAGCGCGTGGAACATGTGGTCGTGCAGGTTGTCGCCGACCGGCAGGTCGGCGAGGACCTTGATGCCGTGGTCGTTGAGGTGCTGCGCGTGACCGATGCCCGAGAGCATCAGGATCTGCGCCGAGCCGACGAAGCCGGCCGAGAGGATGACCTCCTTGCCCGCGCGGATGGTGCGCGTGGAGCCGTCCTTGTCGGTGACCTGGACGCCGGTCGCCCGGCCGCCCTCGATGTTGACCTTGGTGACGAGCACCTCGGACTGCAGCTGCAGGGTGGGCACGTCGAGGTTGTGGATGAAGCCGCGCGAGGCGCTGTAGCGCAGGCCGCCGGAGGCGTTCTGCTGCATCCGGCTGACGCCCTCCTGTGACTCGGCGTTGTAGTCGTCGAGGACCTTCACGCCGAGGGTGTCGGAGGTGGCCTGGATGAACTGCAGCGAGCCCTCCTGCGGAGCGGCGTTGCGGGTGACCTTGATCGGCCCGCCGGCGCCACGGAAGGCGTTCTCGCCGTCCTCGAAGTCCTCCATGCGCTTGTAGGCGGCGTTGACGCTGTCGGCGTCCCAGCCGGTGCAGCCCTCGGCCGCCCAGGAGTCGAAGTTGGCGCGGTTGCCGCGCACGTAGACCATGCCGTTGATCGACGACGAGCCGCCGACGACCTTGCCGCGCGGGACCGGCATCTTGCGGTCGAGGATGTGCTTCTGGGGGGTCGAGTAGTAGCCCCAGTCGACGCGCTTCTTGATCTCGGGGACCGAGTGCATCGGGCCGATCATGCCGGGCTTCTTGACGAGGTACTGCTCGTCGCTCTTGCCCGCCTCGAGCACGATGACGCTCGCGCCGGACTGCGCGAGCCGGCCCGCGATCGCCGCGCCCGAGCTGCCGGAGCCGACGACGACGTAGTCGGCCTCGTTCTTGTACGCCTTCTTGGCCATGACTGTGGATCCCTCGACTGTTCCCGCTCGCATCGGGTCGCGTAGGTGCGGCTGGAGGCACCCACATACCCCTGGAATGTGTTGCCGCCCACATTAGGGCACAACTGGAACCCGTTCTAGTTTTCGACCACAAATCGAGTGCCGCCACAATGAGCCGGTGCGGATCCTCTCCATCCAGTCCTCGGTCGCCTACGGCCACGTCGGCAACTCCGCCGCGGTCTTCCCCCTGCAACGCCTCGGCCACGAGGTCTGGCCGGTGCTGACGGTGCACTTCTCCAACCACACGGGGTACGGCGCGTGGCGCGGGCCGCTGCTCGCCGCGGACGACGTACGCGACGTGATCACCGGCATCGCCGAGCGCGGCGTGCTGGGCCAGGCCGACGCGGTGCTGTCCGGCTACCAGGGCGACCCCGCGGTCGGCGCCGTCATCCTCGACGCCGTCGCCCAGGTCAAGGCGCTCAACCCGGCAGCCGTCTACTGCTGCGACCCCGTGATGGGCGACGTCGGGCGCGGCATGTTCGTGCGCCCCGGCATCCCGGAGTACCTCCGCGACCACGTCGTGCCGCTCGCCGACATCCTCACGCCCAACCACTTCGAGCTCGACTTCCTCGCCGGCACCCCGACGCGGACCCTCGACGAGGTGCTGGCGGCCGTCGAGACCGTGCGTGCCCGAGGACCGCGCGACGTCCTCGTCACGAGCGTGCTGCACGACGGCGTCCCCGACGGCCACCTCGATGTCGTCGCCGTCTCCGACGCGGGCGCGTGGGCGGTCACGACCCCGCTGCTGCCGATCGCCCCCAACGGATGCGGCGACCTCACGGCTGCCCTCTACCTCGCCCACCTGCGCACCACCGGCTCACCCGCCCGGGCCCTGGAGCTCACCACCGCGAGCGTGTACGCCGTGCTGGAGGCCACGATCGCGGCCGGCACCCGCGAGATCCAGCTCGTCGCCGCCCAGGACGCCCTGGCCGACCCGCCACCGAGGTTCGTGGCGCGGCGGTTGTTAGCGTGAGGGCATGCTCGCGCTGAGGTCCATCGCCGTCGCCCTGGTCGCCCTCGTGCTGCTGGCCGGTTGCGGCGACGAGCCCGACGGCTTCCCGTCCGATCAGGACCGCTACGCCGCGGCCGACGTCACGTTCGCGCGCGACATGGTCGCCCACCACACTCAGGCACTCGAGATGGTCGACCTGACCGACGGCCGCGACCTCGACGCGACGTTCGCCGCCCTGGTGCGCGAGATCCGCGAGACCCAGGCCCCCGAGATCGCGTCCATGAACCGCTGGCTCGAGCTGTGGTCCGGATCGGTGCCCTCCACGGCGTCGTCCCCGGAGATGGACGACATGGAGGGCATGCACCACATGGACGGCATGCTCTCGGACGACCAGCTCGAGCAGCTGGCCACGGCCAGCGACGACGACTTCGAGCAGCTGTGGCTGCAGCTGATGATCGAGCACCACCAGGGCGCGCTGGAGATGGCGCAGACCGAGCTCGACGAGGGCACCAACGCTCTGGCCCGCGAGTTGGCCCAGGACGTCATCGACACCCAGCAGAGCGAGATCGAGACCATGCAGGACCTCCTCGCCGACTGAGCCGGGGCTGGGGCCGCCCGGTCTCGATATACCGCCTCGCTGGCGCTCGCTACTCGACCACCGACAACGACCTCAGCGCACCCCTTGTTGGTCGAGTGCCGCCGAGAGCACCCCCGTCGTTGGTCGAGTGCCGCCGACCGCACCCCCTTCGTTGGTCGAGTGCCGCCGAGCGCTAGCGAGGCGGAGTATCGAGACCACCGCGACCCGCGCCGGGACCCAGCCACCGGCCACGAGGTCTCGATACGCTCGCTGGCGCTCGCTACTCGACCAACGAACGCGTCTCGGGGCTGGCGCTCGCTACTCGACCACCGACAACCACCCGTCCCGAGCACACGCCCCCTCGTTGGTCGAGTGCCGCCGAGCCCCAGCGAGGCGGTGTATCGAGACCACCGCGACCCGCGCCGGGACCCAGCCACCGGTTACGAGGTCTCGATACGCTCGCTGGCGCTCGCTACTCGACCAACGAACGCGTCTCGGGGCTGGCGCTCGCTACTCGACCGACGAACGCGTCAGCGCTTGGCGGTGGCCGGCTTGCCGAAGCGGCCGGCGTTGTCGACGCCGACGACGGTGACCTTGACCTTGTCCCCCTTGCCGACCGACGGGACGGTGACGGCGTTCCTGGTCGAGGTCAGGTGCAGGCGCCGGCCGTCCTCGAGGGCGATCAGCACCCGCCAGGCCGCGGACCGCTTGCCCTGCCAGGACGCGACCAGCTTGCCCTTCTTCACCGCGAGCTTGAGCTGGGCGGCCTTGGCCGGGAGCACGTAGCCCGGCGCCTCGAACGTCGCCACCGGAGTCGTGCTGATCGGCACGCCCTGGGCGTTGACCACCACAGCCTCGATCGAGCGCGTCCCCGCGACGCCGTCGGCGACCGTGAAGTCCAGCGAGCCGGTCGGCTCGTCGCTGCCGCCGAGCACGTGCTGGATGCCGTCGGCGTCGGTCTCCACGAAGCGCAGGCTGCGCCCGCTGTCGACCAGGTCGCTCGCCTGCCAGGTCACCTTGCGCTCACGGCCCTTGCCGCCGACGGTGGCCGTCACCGTGGTGGCGGGGTACATCTCCGCGACGGTGATGCCGGGCGAGTCGACCCGACGACCGTCGAGGCTGCGATAGGAGCCGGCGGTGGCGATCGCGCGGCTGGAGGGCAGCGTGGTCACCTCGTACGCATTGCCGCCGAACGGCGAGTTGTCGATCATCACCAGCCGCACCGAGCTGGTCGCCGGGCTGGGCACCAGCACCATGTGCTCGCTCGACTGCGGCTCCTCGGGGTTGGCCGGGTCGAGTGCGACGGTCTCGTCGTTGATGACGTCGTGCACGCGGACCAGCGGCACCCCGCCCTGACCCGGGATGTCGACGGCGTACGTCGTCAGGTCGGAGTGGAACGGCGTGAAGATGGTGCCGTCCTTGCCGATCGTCACGCTGTCCGGGCCCGGACCGCTGCCGGCCGGCGGCGTCTTGAAGGCGCCGGTGTCGCAGGTCGTGCCGGCGGTGAGGCCGGACTGCCACTTGTAGCCGACGAGGAACTCCAGCGTCGTCACGAAGAGGTCGATCTCGACGCAGGCGGCGATGCCGATGTTGGAGATGACGCCCGCACCCCTCACGCAGATCAGCACGCAGCCCTCGAGGTCGGCCTCGGCGTAGAAGGTGCCGTTGCCCAGGTCGACCTCGCCGGCCACCGCGCCGTGGACGCCGAGCCGCGGGAAGCCGATGTTGACGTTGGCGTCGAAGCCGAACTTCGCGTTGGTCGGCTCGAAGTAGGCGTGGGCCGAGGCGAGGTCGAAGCCGAAGAAGGCCAGGGTGCCGGCCAGGTCGAGGCGTGGGTCACCGCCGTTGGGTTGCGCGTAGCGGAAGCCGCCGCCGGTGCCGGGCGGGTTGCCGATGGCGTCGAAGGTGATCGGACCGTCGGCGGTCGGTACGGCGATGGACGCCCCGCCGCCGAGCGCGAAGCCGTTGGTGCCGTCGTAGTCGAAGCCGGCGTTCTTGATCCAGACGCCCGGATAGACGGTGAAGGGGAACGGCGGGCCGCCGTAGGTGAGCGCGAGCCGCACGAGCTTGCCCTGCCGGAAGCCGACCCTGAGCTCGGAGAACTCCCCGCTCGGGGGCAGCTTGAGGAAGACGCCGCCGGTGAAGGTGGAGTTGGACGCGTCGTAGGTGACCAGCAGGTCGCGCATCTCGAAGGCACCGATGCTGAGCGACTTCACGCCCAGCTTGATGCCGACCAGGGAGAGACCCTTCTTCATCGTGGTGGTCAGCGTCGTCCCGCCGGTCACGATGTCGAACGGCGAGGGCAGCGACAGGTTGATGTCGATCTTGGCCTGGCCGCTGCTGAAGGTGACGGCCGCCTCGCCGAGAGCCTTGAAGTCGAAGAGCTTGATGCCGAAGCGCTCGAGGTCCTGGAACACCGTGGAGCCGTCGACGTCCCAGGTGCCGGCGTCCTTGGAGAAGATCAGGGGGCCTGCCATCTGCACCACGCCGGCCGTCGCGGTGATCGTGTGCTTGGCGGTGTTGACGCTCACCGAGGTCGAGTCCTTGGAGCCGACGAACTTGACGCCGTTGACGTTGACGTCGCTCTTCGTGGTCCAGACCCCGGCGGGCGCCTCGTCGAAGCAGCCACCGCCCTGGGCCGCGGCGACGACGCCCGGCTTGATGGTCACCGAGCTGGTGCACTTGGGGGTGTTCTTCGGCGGCAGGAAGCCGCCCACGTTGGTGGGCGGCGGCTCGGGCGGGTCGGTGTCCGGCACGGCGCCGCCGACCGGGATCGAGGTCGCGTAGACCTCGCCCTCCAACGTGTTGTCGTCCCAGACGACCCATCCGCCCGCGTCGCCGGCGGTGCCGACCCGGATGTTGTAGGCGCGGATGTTCTCGGCGAGCACGCCGGGAGGGGTGAAGCCGTTGCTGGTCTTCGAGTACGACGTGCGCAGGTCGGCGACGTCGCCCTCGTCGGTCCACACCGCGGTCAGGCCGCCCTCGCGGTCGGCGGTGAGGGTGCCGA
>WLIH01000142.1 GCA_009702305.1 Actinomycetota bacterium
GTCGCGCAGGGCGCCGTACTCGTCGTAATAGGGCCAGCGGTCGCCGACCCCGTCAGTCTCGGCCACCGTGATCTGCACGTGGTCGATGGTCTGGTTGGTCCACAGCGGCTCGAACAGCACATTGGCGAAGCGCAGCGCGGCCAGGTTCTGCACCGTCTCCTTGCCGAGGTAGTGGTCGATCCGGAAGATCGTCTCGGGGTCGAAGACCGCGTCGAGCGCGCTGTTGAGCTCGCGCGCCGACTCGAGATCGTGCCCGAAGGGCTTCTCGATCACCACGCGACGCCACGAGCCGTCGCGCGACTCCGTCAGTCCATGCTCCTGCAGCTGCTGCGCGACCTGCCCGAAGGCACCGGGCGGGATCGCCAGGTAGAAGGCGTGGTTGCCGCCGGTGCCGCGCAGCTCGTCGAGCTCCTCGATCGTGCGCCTGAGCTGGGAGAAGGCGACGTCGTCGTCGAAGGCTCCCGGCACGAACCGGAAGCCCTCCGCGAGCTGCTGCCAGACCTCCTCGCGGAACTCCGTGCGCGCATGGGCCTTGACCGAGTCGTGCACGACCTGGGCGAAGTCCTCGTCGGCCCAGTCGCGCCTCGCGAAGCCGACCAGGCTGAAGCCCGGAGGCAGCAGCCCGCGGTTGGCGAGGTCGTAGATCGCCGGCATGACCTTCTTGCGCGAGAGGTCGCCGGTGACCCCGAACAGCACCAGGCCGCAGGGTCCCGCGATGCGCGGCAGACGCCGGTCGAGCGGGTCGCGCAGCGGGTTGCGGTACGCCGAGCGGCCAGTCGTCCGAGTGCCAGTCATCCGAGTGCCTCGACGACCGCACCCAACTGAGCGGGCCCGGTGACGTGCAGCCGCAGCACCGGGCGCCCCTTGTCGGCCAGCACCGTGGCGTCGCCGACGGCCTGCGAGGTCAGGAACTCCTGGAAGGTGAACGCCCGTCCGGGGACGGCCAGGTCGGCCTCCGGGTCGCCGGTGATCTGCAGGTAGACGCCGGTGGCCGGTCCGCCCTTGTGGTACTGCCCGGTCGAGTGCAGGAAGCGCGGTCCCCAACCGAAGGTCACCGGCCGCCCGGTCCGGGTCGCGAGCGTCTCGCGCACCCCTGCCAGGGCGGCGTCGCGGTGCCGGTCGAGGTAGGCCTGGACGGCGACGTAGCCGTGACTCTGGTCGAGTGTGTCGAGCAGCGATCCGACCGCATCGGCGACGGTGACCACCCCGGCGGGGAGCCACCCCTCGGAGGCGTAGACGGTCACGGCGCCGTCGACGAAGTCGGGCGTCGGCGAGGCGCCGCTGCCGTCGAGCAGCTCACGCGCGGCCGCCTTGGCGCTCTCGACGTCCGGCTGGTCGAACGGGTTGATGCCGATGATGCGCCCCGCGACCGCCGTGGCGTGCTCCCACAGCAGCATCTGCGCTCCCAGCGACGCGTCGACGTGGACCTGCCAGCCCGACACCGGGCTGACCCGCTCACCGGGGGTGTCCGGGCCGAAGGTCGCCAGCACCTCGTCGGGCCTCGACGGCGCGACGTCGGGTGCGTCGAGCGACGGCACGACGACCGGGAGGATGCCCTTGCCGTCCTTGCCCGTCGACTCGGCGATCAGCTGCTCGGCCCAGTCGCCGAACCCGGCGTACGGCGCACCGGCACTGGCCAGGACGACCTTGTCGACGCCGGCGAGGTTGGAAGCGCCGAGCAGGGCGCCGAGCCGCAACCCGGGGTTGTCGACGGAGTCGGTCTCGAGGGCCGGCCGGATCGACTCGGCCTCGTCGAGCAGACGGCCGATGTCGGCGCCGGCGAGCGCGCTCGGCACCAGCCCGAACGCCGTCAGGGCCGAGTAGCGACCGCCGACGTCGGGGTCGGCGAGGAAGACGCGGTAGCCGGCGTCGCGAGCCGACTGCTCCAGAGGCGATCCAGGATCGGTGACGACCACGATCCGGTCGGCCGGGTCGATGCCGGCGTCGGTGAAGGCCTTCTCGAAGGCGCGCCGCTGGCTGTCGGTCTCGACGGTGCCGCCGGACTTCGACGACACCACGACGACCGTCTCCGCGAGCCGGTCCTCGAGCGCCGTCCGCACGAAGTCGGGGTCGGAGGAGTCCAGCACGACCAGATCGACGCCGTCGGCCTCGCAGATCACCTCGGGCGCCAACGACGAGCCGCCCATGCCGCACAGCACGACGCGGCGCAGCCCTGCGGCGCGCTGGGTCGCAGCGAGCTCCGCGAGCTCGGCGACCAGCGGACGCGACTCGGTCGACAGGCCGACCCAGGCGAGCCGCTTGCCGGCCTCGTCCTCCGCAGCCGGTCCCCACAGGGTCCGATCGCGCGCACCCAGGCGCGATGCGACCCGATCGGCCACGAGCGCCTCGACCACGGCGGCGTACGCCTCGGCCGAGGGATAGCCGAATGTGAGCGTGTAGCCGCTCCCCGTCACGTCGTTCCAGGACTCGGCCACGTCGCTCACGCCTTCGCCTTCTCCATCTGCCTGGTCACGGTCTCGACGAGCTCGCTCCAGGAGTCCTGGAACTTCGACACGCCCTCGCGCTCGAGCAGGTCGAGGACGTCGGGGAAGTCGATGCCCACCGCCTCCAGTGCGTCGAAGACCCCCTGGGCCGCCGCGGCCGTGCCCGTCACCCGGTCGCCCTCGAGCTGGCCGTGGTCGGCGAAGGCGTCCATCGTCTTCTCCGGCATCGTGTTGACGGTGCCGGGGACGACGAGGTCGGTGACGTACATCGTGTCGGAGTAGTCCGGGTTCTTCACCCCGGTCGAGGCCCACAGGGGCCGCTGCGGATTGGCGTCGGCGCCGGCGAGGAGCTGCCAGCGCTCGCTGGCCAGGACCTCCTCGTACGCCGCGTAGGCGAGCCGCGCGTTGGCGACGGCGGCCTGGCCGCGCAGGCCGAGCGCCTCGTCGCTGCCGATGGCCTCGAGCCGCTTGTCGATCTCGCTGTCGACGCGGGAGACGAAGAAGGATGCGACCGACTCGATGCGGCCGAGGTCGAGTCCGGAGTCGCGGGCCTGCTCCAGACCGGTGAGATAGGCGTCCATGACGGCGCGGTAGCGCTCGATGCCGAAGATCAGGGTGACGTTGACGCTGATGCCCTGGGAGATGGCCGCCGTGATGGCCGCCAGCCCCTCGGTGGTCGCCGGGATCTTGATCAGCGCGTTGGGGCGGTCGACCGCCTGCCACAGCTCCTGGGCGGCGGCGATCGTGCCGGCGGTGTCGTGGGCCAGGCCCGGCTCGACCTCGATCGAGACCCGGCCGTCGGCGGGGGTCGCCTCGAACACGGGTCGCATCACGTCGCAGGCGTTGCGGACGTCCTCGGTGGTCAACGCGAAGATCACGCGGTCGACGTCGACGTCGTCCGCGACGAGCGCGCGCACCTGGTCGTCGTAGCGCTCGCCGTTGGCGATGGCGCCGGCGAAGATGGTCGGGTTGGTCGTGACGCCGACGACCGACTTCTCCTTGACGAGGTCGGCGAGGTTGCCGGTCTCGATTCGCTCGCGCGAGAGGTCGTCGAGCCAGATCGACACCCCCGCGTCCGCCAGAGCCTTGAGACGATCACTCATTGGTTCCTCCTGAGGTGCGAATGGCTGCTCGGTGGCGCGGGGACGGTCTGTCAGCCCGCGAGGGTCCGGATGCTGTCGCGGGCGGCGTTGGCCACCGCCTCGCCGGTGATGTCGTACTCCTCGTAGATCCGCTCGTAGTTGGCCGAGGCGCCGTACTGCTCGATCGAGACGCTGCGACCGTGGTCGCCGACGTAGTCGCGCCACCCCTGCTTGACCCCCGCCTCGACCGAGACGCGCGCCTTGACCACCGGCGGCAGCACGGTGTCGCGGTAGGCCGGGTCCTGCGCCTCGAACCACTCCAGGCACGGCATCGACACCACGCGCGCCGCGATGCCGTCGGCGGCCAGCAGCTCGCGGGCGGCGACGGCCACCTGGACCTCCGAACCGGTGGCCATCAGGATCACGTCGGGCGTGCCACCCTCGGCGTCGAGGAGGACGTAGGCGCCCTTGGCCACGTCGCTGAGGTCGGCGTACCCCTGCTCGCCGCGGGGGAAGACGGGGACGTTCTGCCGCGTCAGCGCGAGCGCGGCCGGTCGGTCGGTGTGCCCGAGGATGGTCTGCCAGCAGGCCGCCGTCTCGTTGGCATCGGCCGGGCGCACGACGTCGAGGCCCGGCATCGCGCGCAGCGAGGCGAGGTGCTCGATCGGCTGGTGGGTCGGGCCGTCCTCCCCGAGGCCGATCGAGTCGTGGGTCCAGACGTAGGTGACGGGCAGGCGGCTCAGGGCCGCGACGCGCACCGCTCCGCGCATGTAGTCGGAGAACGTCAGGAACGTGCCGCCGAAGACCCGGGTCAGGCGGTCGGCGGTGATGCCGTTCATGATCGCGCCCATCGCGTGCTCGCGGATGCCGAAGTGCAGCACGCGGCCCTGGTGCGGGTCGGTGGTCCAGTCGTGCGTGGTGCGGCTGGTCGGACCGAACGACGGCGCGTCCTTGATGGTCGTGTTGTTGGAGCCGGCGAGGTCGGCCGAGCCGCCCCACAGCTCCGGCATCAGGGGAGCCAGGGCGTTGATGACCTTGCCGGAGGCCGCACGGGTCGCGACGCCCTTGGCGTCCGCTTCGAACGTCGGGAGCGCGTCGGCGAGACCCTCGGGCAGGGCGCGGGCCTTGAGCCGGTGCAGCAGCACCTCGAGCTCGGGGTTGGCCGCGGACCAGGCGGCGTACTGCTCGTCCCAGGCGGCTCCCCAGGCCGCCCCACGGTCGCGGAGGCTGCGGGTGTGCTCGAGGACGTCGGCCGGCACCTCGAAGGTCTGGTCCGGGTCCCAGCCGAGCACCACCTTGGTGGCCGCGACCTCCGCGTCGCCGAGGGCACTGCCGTGCGCAGCCTCGGTGCCCTGTGCATGGGGGGCCGGCCAGGCGATGATCGTGTCCAGCACGATCAGCGAGGGCTTGTCGGTGACCCGGCCGGCCGCGACCACCGCAGCGTGCAGCGCCGGCACGTCCTCGACGTACGTCGTGCCGCCCTGGGTCCAGTCCACGACGTGCACGTCCCAGCCGTAGGCGGCGTAGCGTGCTGCGACGTCCTCGGTGAAGGCGATGTCGGTGTCGCCCTCGATCGAGATGCGGTTGCGGTCGTAGATCACCGTGAGGTTGCCGAGCTCCTGGGTGCCGGCGATCGAGCTGGCCTCGCCGCTGACGCCCTCCTGCAGGTCGCCGTCGGAGCACAGCACGTAGACGTGGTGGTCGAACAGGCTCTCGCCGGGCGCGGCGTCGGGGTCCAGCAGGCCGTGGACGCGGCGGGCCGACATGGCCATGCCGACGGCGTTGGCCACGCCCTGACCGAGCGGGCCGGTGGTGACCTCGACCCCGGCTGTGTGACCGAGCTCGGGGTGACCGGGCGTCTTCGAGCCCCAGGTGCGCAGCGACTTGAGGTCCTCGAGCTCGAGCCCGAAACCGCCGAGGTAGAGCTGGATGTAGAGCGAGATGCTGGAGTGACCGCACGAGAGCACGAACCGGTCGCGGGCGATCCACTCGGGGAACGCCGGGTCGTGGCGCATCACCTTCTGGAAGAGCAGGTACGCCGCCGGAGCGAGGCTCATCGCAGTGCCCGGGTGGCCGTTGCCGACCTTCTGGACGGCGTCCATGGCCAGCACTCTGACCGTGTCCACCGCCTTCTGGTCGAGGTCGGTCCAGTCGAGCTGAGCGGGTGAGGTCACGGAGTTCCTTCCAGGATTCCTGATGCGGTGTTTCAGGCGATTCCGAGCCTACTCACCCCGAGCGTTAGACTCCCATCCGCATCCGAACCTGCTGCTCAGCATCATCGCCCCACGCCCTGTCGCCCGCCCGTCCCGAGGATCTCCGTGACCTACGTCGGCCAACCGGCCGCTGCCTCCGAGCAGCGCCCCGCCGACCCCGATCGGTCCAGCCTCAAGGACGTCGTCGCTGCGTACGTCGGCCTCACCAAGCCGCGTGTCATCGAGCTCCTGCTGCTCACGACCGTGCCGGTCATGTTCTTCGCCGCGCGCGGCATCCCCGAGCTCGGCCTCGTGGTCGCCACCGTCATCGGCGGCACCTTCTCGGCCGGCTCGGCGTCGGTGTTCAACTGCGTCTACGACCGCGACATCGACGAGCAGATGCGCCGCACCCGTCGCCGCGCCCTGCCGCGCCACATCGTCAGCCCGCGCGCGGCCCTGGTCTTCGGCTTCGTCCTCGGCATCGCCTCGACCGTCATCCTCTGGGCCTGGGTCAACCCGCTCTCGGCGGTCCTGTCGGTCTCAGCCAACGCGTTCTACGTGTTCGGCTACACCATGCTGCTCAAGCGGCGCACCACCCAGAACATCGTGTGGGGCGGTCTGGCCGGCTGCTTCCCGGCCCTGATCGGCTGGACGGCGGTGACGGCCGAGCTGTCCTGGACGCCGGTCGTGCTCTTCATGGTCGTCTTCTTCTGGACGCCCCCGCACACCTGGGCGCTCGCACTGCGCTACCGCGAGGACTACGCGAACGTCGACGTGCCGATGCTGCCCGTGGTCGCCCCGGCGCGCGAGGTCGGTCGCCAAATCGTCCTCTACAGCTGGGTGATGGTCGCGACCTCCCTGCTGCTGTGGCCGGTCGCCGACACGGGGATCTTCTACCCGGTCGCAGCCGCGCTGCTCGGGGCAGGCTTCCTGGTGGAGGCGCACCGCATGTGGTCGCGCACCCGCGGCACCGAGGATCTGAGCCTCATCCAGCCGATGCGGCTCTTCCACTCCTCGAACCTCTACCTCTCCCTGCTCTTCGTCGCCGTCGCGATCGACCCGCTCCTCCGCTTCTGAGTCAGGCGGCGTCGCGGGCGCCAGGGTGACGCACGGCCAGGAGGGCGTTCGTCACGGCCGCGGAGATGATCGCCGCGCCCAGCACGTGGAAGCCGACGAGCACCACCGGCAGGTCGGTGAAGTACTGCACGAAGCCGATCGTGCTCTGTGCGACCTCGACGAGCAGCAGCACGAC
>WLIH01000143.1 GCA_009702305.1 Actinomycetota bacterium
CCCCTCGGCGCGCCGGAGCGCGTCCACAGGCACACGACCCGACGGGGCCGAGGATCAGAGCAGGTCGACGTCGGCGTACGCCGACCCGCCGGCCAGGCTCGCGTAGCCTGGCCCGCGATCGAAGAACGCCGCGCTCGGCGCAGGCCGCGAGGCCCGCTCGCGTGCGGTCGCTGCCGCGTCGTGGCCCAGTGAGTCGTCCTCGAGGCTGCCGGTGAGCACGACGCCGTACGCCGACAGCGCCGCCGCGAGCGACACCTTGCGCCAGACGACGTCGCGCACGACCGCCTCGGGGTCGCGCGACAGCGGGTCGCCCCAGCCGCCGCCACCGGTCGTGCGGATCCGGATGACCTCGCCGGCCGCGACCGGCTCGGCGTCGGCGAGGGCGTCGACGACCCGCTCGGCCGGGCCGCCGGGGTCGATCACGACCTCGAACGGCGCTCCGGCGAGCCCGCCCCGGACACCCCAGCAGGCCAGGATCGAGCGGTCGGCGATCGACATGAAGTGACCGTCGCGCAGCATCCGGATCTGCTTCTCGTAGCCGAGGCCGCCGCGGTACTGCCCCGGACCACCGGAGTCGATCGCGAGGGAGAGCGACTCGACGCGGAACGGGAAACGGGCCTCGGTGAACTCCGTGGGCAGGTTGCGCGAGTCGGGCACCACATGGATGGTGTCCTCGCCGTCGGCGTAGTAGCGCCCGCCCGAGCCGCCGCCCAGCACCTCCCGCATCAGGTAGGGACGGCCCTCGAGGTCGAGTCCGTAGACGCCGGTGTAGCGGATCGTCTCCTGGTCGGCCGGCATCCTGCCGTCGACCGCCTTCGCGACGACACCGGCCAGCACGCCGAGCAGCCGCAGGATGACGAAGGTCCGGGCGTTGGTCGGCGCGGGGAAGACCGGCGTCAGCAGCGTGCCCGGCTCGGGGAAGCGCATCTCGATCAGCGGCACGATGCCCTCGTTGACGTCGAGCTCGGCCATCCGCTCCGGACTCTCGGCGAGGTTGCGCAGGATCGGCGCCAACCACTTCTTGAGGAAGACGCCGTCGCTCTGGTCGCCCGAGTGGTTGATCGGGCCCTTGGCCTGCGGTCCGGTGCCGTCGAAGTCGAGCACGATCCGCTCGCCGTCGGGGTCGTCGGCGGCGGTGCGGGTCAGGGTGATCCGCTGGGTGTGCAGGCGCGGCTCGTCGACGCCGTCGTGCTCGGCGTAGTCCTCCCAGGTCCAACTGCCGACGGGGATCTGCGACAGGATCTCGCGACGGTAGGTCGTCGTGGTGCGGTCGATGATGGCGTCGAAGCAGGACTCGATCGTCGCCACGCCGTAGCGGTCGAAGAGCTCCCCGAGGCGGCGGGCGCCCATCAGGCACGCCGAGCACTCGGCGTCGAGGTCGGCGGAGAGCGACTCGGGCATCCGGGAGTTGCGCGTCATGATCGTCAGCGCCGCCCGGTTGGGCACGCCCCGGTCGTAGAGCTTGATGGGAGGCACCATCAGGCCCTCCTCGAAGACGCTGGTCGCGGTCGACGGCATCGAGCCCGGCACCGAGCCGCCGATGTCGTCGTGGTGGCCGAACGCCTGCACGAAGGCCACGACGCGCCCGTCGCTGAAGACCGGCACAGTGACGCACAGGTCCGGCAGGTGGCCGATGCCGCCCTCGGAGCGGTAGACGTCGTTGTGGAAGAACACGTCGCCCGGCTGCATCTCCTCGATCGGGAAGTCGCGGGCGACCGGATGGACCAGGGCGGAGTAGGACCGGCCGGTGAGCTTGCGCAGCAGCCGGTCGTGGATGCCCGCGCGGAAGTCGTGGGCGTCGCGGATCATCGGGCTGCGGCTGGTGCGGCCGATCGCCGTCTCGACCTCCATCTCGACCGAGGCCAGCGAGCCCTGCACGATCTCGACCAGCACCGGGTCGGCGCTCGCACCTCGGTCGTCGGTCAGGAACCCGAACGGGAACTGGGTCGGCGCACGTCTGCTCATGCGGTCCTCGCGGCGGTGGTGGCGGCGTCGCGGGTCACGACCAGGTCGAGGTAGTCGTCGACACGGGCGGTGAACCCGGGGTGCAGCGGCACCGTGGAGCCGAACTCCTCGATGATCGCGGGGCCGCTGAGCACGGAGCCGGGGCCGAGATCGGCGCGCCAGTAGACCGGGGTGTCGATGTGGCCGTGCCCCGCCTCGAAGCACACGGGGCGCCGGCCGGTCGGGGTGGCGGCAGGTCGCCCACCCGGGGCGGTGCGGATCTCCGGACGCCGGATCGGCCCGATGCCCGAGATCCGCAGGTTGACCCACTCGACGCGCTGGGTCGGGTCGGCTGCGAAGTCGTAGCCGTACGTCGCGCGGTGCTCGGCGTGGAAGCGCCGCACGATCTCCGCGAGCAGCGCGTCGTCGACCGCGCCGTCGGGCACCGTCACCCGCACCTCGAAGGCCTGGCCGAAGTAGCGCAGGTCGGCGGTGCGCAGGAACTGGTGCTCGTCGGGGGCGAATCCCTCGGCGTTGAGCGCGCCGGCGGCGCGGGTCGTCAGGGCGTCGTACGCCGTCGCGACGGCGGCCGGGTCGAGGGCGTCGGCCAGCGCGACGTGGGTCTGCACGTAGTCGTTGCGGACGTCGACCGTGAGCAGTCCGAACGCCGACACGTTGCCGGGGTTGGGCGGCACCAGCACGGCCCGCAGCCCGAGGATGTCGATGAGACGGCACAGCAGCAGCGAGCCGGACCCGCCGAAGGTGACCAGGGTGAAGTCGCGGACGTCGAGTCCGCGCTTGACGGTGACCTGGCGCAGCGCGTTGGCCTGATTCCACGCGGAGATCTCGAGCACGCCCTCGGCGCACGCCAGCTCGTCGCGCCCCAGGCGAGCTGCGAGTGCCGCGATGCCGTCGGCGGCTGCGGCGACGTCGAGCGGGATCTCGCCACCGAGCAGGTGCGGGGGGATGCGCCCGAGCCGCACGTGGGCGTCGGTGATGGTGACCTCGGTGCCGCCGTGGCCGTAGCAGATCGGACCGGGGTCGGCCCCGGCCGACTGCGGCCCGACCTTGAGCGTGCCCTCGGGCGAGATCCAGGCGATCGAGCCGCCACCGGCCCCGACCGTGACGATGTCGATCATGGCGATCTTGGAGGGGAAGGCGCCGACCGTGCCCTCGGTGGTGAGCGTCGGCTCGCCGTCGATGACGACCGAGACGTCGGTGGAGGTGCCGCCTCCGTCGCAGGTGAGCACCCGGTCGAAGCCGGCCGTGCGTGCGATCAGCGCGGCGCCGAGCGCGCCCGCCGCCGGGCCGGACAGCACCGTCGTGATCGGCTGGTGCACCACCTCGGCCGCCGAGAGCACCCCGCCGTTGGACTTCATGACGTAGAAGGGCGGCACCTGCCCGTCGGTGGCGTAGTCGGCCAGCCGGCCGGCGATGTTGGAGACGTAGGCCGCGAGCCGCGGCTTGACGGCGGCGTCGACCAGGGTGGTCATCGCGCGCTCGTACTCGCGGTACTCGCGCAGCACCTCGCTGCTCACCGACACGACGGCGAGGGGATGCTCCTCGAGCAGGATCGCGCGCATCCGGTCCTCGTGGTCGGGGTTGGCGTAGGAGTGCAGGAAGCAGACGCCCAGCGTGTTGACGCCGCGGTCGCGGTACCAGCGCGCCGTGGCCCGCGCACCGGCCTCGTCGAAGGGCCGCACCTCGGCACCGGTCACGTCGAGGCGACCCTCGACCCCGCGGACCAGGTCGCGCGGCACGATCCGGGGCGGCTTGACCCAGAAGTAGGAGTTGCCGTAGCCGTCGGGCACCGACTGCCGGGCGATCTCGAGCATCGCCTCGTAGCCGGTGTTGGTGATGAAGCCGAGCCGGTCGACCTTGCCCTCGAGGAGCTGGTTGGTCGCGACGGTCGTGCCGTGGCTGACAGCGCTGATCGCCTCGGGGCCGGCGTCGAGCAGGGCGAGCACCTTGTCGATCCCGGCGAGGAACCCGTCGGCGGGGTTGCCCGGCGTCGAGGGCGTCTTCGTGGTGACGATGTCGCCGGTGTCCTCGTCGAAGGCGACGACGTCGGTGAAGGTGCCGCCCGTGTCGATCCCGACCCGGATCCTGCGCATCATTCCTCCAGTCAATCGGCCGGCCACGGGGGCTCCCTACGGCAGAGGTTCACGCATCCACGGGTCGTTCGTTGTAGACGCCCGCCCGCACCTGCCCGGTCAGGGCCCCGATCGCATCGGTCACCCGATCGGTCAGGTCGCGCCGCGCTTTGCCGAGCGCGAGGCCGTCGTACTCCCCCGCCACCCGGATCGGCGCTCCGAACCGTACGGTCACCTTCACCAGCCGCGGGCGCGACGCGCCCACCGGCTGCAGCAGCTCGGTGCCGATCAGGCCGACCGGCACGATCGGCACTCCGGCGGTGAGGGCGAGGTGGGCCACGCCCGTGCGTCCGCGGTAGAGGCGACCGTCCCTCGAGCGGGTGCCCTCCGGGTAGAGGCCGAACGCCTCACCGCGGGCGAGGACCTCGAGCGCGACGTCGAGGCTCTTGATCGCCGCGCGCGGGTCGTCGCGGTCGACCGGGGTCATCCCCAGGCCCTCGAACCACGCCCGGCTGAGCGCTCCGCGCACGCCCGTGCCGGTGAAATAGTCCGACTTGGCGAGGAAGACGACCTTGCGCGGCACCACGACCGGGATGACGACCGAGTCCATGAAGCTGAGGTGGTTGCTGGCGAGCAGCACGCCGCCGCTGGCCGGCACGTGCTCGCGCCCCTCGACGACCGGTCGCCAGATGGCACGGGCGAGCGGAGGCACGGTCGCGTGCAGCACGGGATAGAGCACGCGATCAGTCTTGCGGTTACCGACCAGTCCGCCGAGACGCGGCGCGACGGCGCCCGGCCCGCGGCGCCTCGCGCGCCGAGGACTGCTAGCGCTGCGCGGCGGCGGCGGCCTCGAAGGCCGAGGCGATCTCGAGCAGCCGACGGTCGGCGCCGTGCGGAGCGACGATCTGTACGCCGACGGGGAGGCCCCCCGGGGTGCGACCGGCAGGCACCGCGATCGCAGGGCACCCGGTGACGGAGATGAGGTAGGCGGAGCGCATCCAATCGAGGTAGGACCCGAGCGGCTCGCCGTTGATCTGGGTGGGGTACTCCTCCTCGACGGGGAACGGCGGCACCTGCGAGACCGGCAGCACCAGCACGTCGTAGGAGGCGAAGAAGCGCCGCATCCGCTCCCCCAGCGTGGTGCGCTGGGTGTAGGCCCGGGCCACGTCAGCGCCGCTCAGGGCAGCGCCGGCGCGGATGTTGTCGGCCAGCGAGGTCTTGAAGGCGGCCGGGTCGGCGTCCAGCAGCCGGCCGAGCTTCGCGTGCAGGTGCCAGGCGCGCAGGGTGCGGAAGGTGTCCTCGGCCTCCGGCAGGGACGGGGCGTCGGCGAAGACCCGCGCGCCGGCACGCGCCATCACCCGACCCGCCTCCTCGACCACCGTCGCGACCTCGTGGTCGACCTCGAACGCGCCGCCGAGATCGAGGGACCAGGCGACCCGCAGCCCCTGGAGGCTGCCGGCGAGAGGCGGTGCGAACCAGGCTCCCGGCTCGGCCAGCGCGTGCGGCACGCGGAGATCGGGCCCGGCGATCACGGACAGCAGCAGGGCCAGGTCGCCGACGTTGCGCGCCAGCGGACCGCCGACCGAGGTGGTCTCCCACTGGTTGTAGAGGGGCCACTCCGGCACGCGCCCGAGGGAGGGGCGCATCCCGACGACCCCGCAGAACGACGCGGGGTTGCGCAACGACCCGCCCATGTCGGACCCGTCGGCGAGCGGCACCATCCCGGACGCCAGCGCGGCTGCTGCCCCACCGCTGGAGCCACCGGCGGACCGGGTGGGATCGACGGGGTTGCGGGTGGTGCCGAAGACGGTGTTGAAGGTGTGCGAGCCGGCCGCGAACTCCGGCACGTTGGTGCGCCCGAGCAGCACCACGCCGGCGCGGCGGATCCGCTCGACGATCAGCTCGTCGGAGTCCGGCACGTAGTCGGCGAAGAGCGGGGATCCGTAGGTGGTGCGCCAGCCGGCGACCGCGTGCGTGTCCTTGACCGCGAACGGCAGACCGTGGAGAGGGCCGATCCGACCGCCGGCGGCGAGGTGCTCGTCGGCGGCGGCCGCACCGGCCCGGGCGCGCTCGGGGTCGAGCGAGACCAGCGCGTTGAGCTCCGGGTTGCACTCCTCGATGCGAGCCAGGTGCAGCTCCAGGAGCTCGCGCGCCGAGATGGCGCGGTGGCGCACGGCGGCCGCCATGTCGCGGGCGGTGGAGAAGATCGAGAGCTGGCTCATCGTCGGCGGCCCAGACGCGACCCGGCCAGGACCCCGAGGAGCACGAGCCCGGCACCCACGGCGATCCCCTTGAGGAAGTCGTCCTGGGAGGAGAGGGACGACGACCGGGCCGGAGGCGTGAAGACACCCGGCTCGGAGGGCACCGCAGCAGCGGCGTCGGCCGGGCCCGCCGGTCGCGCGACGTTGCCGAAGAACTCCGCGGCCATCCGCTTGGAGACCGACGTCAGCATCCGCTGGCCGACCCCGCCGACCATGCCGCCGACGGTGGCGTCGGCGTCGTACGAGACCCGGGTGCCCTCCGCTCCGAGATCCTCGAAGCTCACCGCCACGGTGGCGTCGACGGTGCCGGGCGCGCCCGCCCCGGACAGCTTCATCACGAGCGAGCGGTGCTCGACCAGGTCGGTCAGCGAGCACGACCCGTCGTAGGTGCCCTTGATCGCGGCGACCCCCGCGGTGACCGTCATCGCATAGGCATGCTCGCCGGTCGCCTCGAGCCGCGAGCAGCCCGGGATGCTGCGCACCAGCACGGCGGGATCCAGCAGCGCGTCCCATGCGGTCGCGACCGGCATCGGCAGGACGTTGGCTCCGGCGATCTTCACGAGGTGGGCTCCTGACGGGACGGGGTCGCGTGGGTGAGGCGG
>WLIH01000144.1 GCA_009702305.1 Actinomycetota bacterium
AGTCGCTCGCCACCCAGATCGCCGCCACCCAACGCCTGGAGACCCCATGAGCATCGAAGAGACCGCCGTCGCCGCACCCGGGCTGTTCGCCGCGTTCACCAAGGCCACCCGGGAGGCCGAGCTCACCGGGCTCGGGTTCATCAAGCTCACCCGGCACCACGGTGAGGTCGTGGCGGAGTACCAACCGTCCGCCGCCGTCGTGCTCCAGGCCTCGATCACGTGCCCGGAGTGCTCCCGCACCAGCTGGAACCCGATGGACATCCACGCCGGCTACTGCGGCGCGTGCCACGCCTTCACCACCAGGCGGCGGGCGTGACCTGCCCGGCCCGGCTCGCTGACGGCGTCCTGGCCTGCAACCGCACTGACGCCCACGAGCCCCACAAGGGCTGCACCTACGAGTCCACGTCCGGGGTCCCGGACGCACCGAAAGAGGAGATGTAGAGCCCGATGAAGTACACCGTCCGCCCCCTCAGTGACCGCACCTGGCTCCGACCCGACGGGAAGCGCGAGGCCTCGCGGTTCGACTCCACCTGGACCGCGACCCAGACCCTCCTCGACCGCGAGGTCACCGCGCTCGGCGGAAAGAACCTCGTCATCGAGGTCGACGTCCCCGAGCGCGGCATCCGCAACGACGGGATGCTCCGGGCCGACGCCCGGGCGGAGTCGCCAGCGGCCGTGGTCGCCTTCGAGTCCAAGCACGGCCCGCAGCTCCACCAGTGCGACAAGTTCATCTCCCGCTGGCACGAGCAAGGGCCGGACTGGCAGCAGAACGTCCGCGCGATCGCCCTCACCCTCGAAGCCCTCCGAGCGGTCGGCCGCTACGGCGCCGCCGAGACCGGCCAGCAGT
Source organism: Actinomycetota bacterium (assembly GCA_009702305.1). GTDB lineage: Bacteria > Actinomycetota > Actinomycetes > Propionibacteriales > Nocardioidaceae > Nocardioides. The sequence continues at coordinate 848 of WLIH01000144.1, forward strand.
ACACCGGCTTCAAGGCCATCGGCGCCGGCCGGGCCATGCCCGCCTCGCACATGACCACCGACCAGGCGTGCCGGATTCTGTCCGACCACTCCGGCGTGGTGATCACCTCCGGAGAGTCCATGCAGAGCGTCAGGGCCCGCCACCGAGCGGCCCGAGCAGCCGTGCACCCCGACCGCCACGGCGGCGACCGGACACTCTGGGACCAGGTCGAGCAGGCCGCGACCGTGCTCGGGGTCGACCGGTGAAGGCGTTGACGGTGCAGCAGCCGTGGGCCTGGGCCATCATCCATGGCGGAAAATCGGTCGAGAACCGCACGCAGGCGTGGTCCTACAGGGGGCTGCTTGCGATCCATGCTGGTGCTCGGCTCAGCCAGCGTGGACTCGTTGAGGTCGACTGGCGCTCGCGGTGGACGATGCCAACGGGCGAAGACCTGGTGCGTGGGGCGATCATCGGTGTAGTCGACCTAGTCGATGCGCACGTGGCCGAGGTTGAGCACTTCGGCGGCCATCACGTCGAGACCGCGTGCTGCCGGTCGCCGTGGGCCGAGACTTCGTATGTCGAGCACGGTGGCCGCACCTGGCGCGATCTCGTGCACCTGGTGCTGGAGAACCCGCGCCCTCTCGACGTGCCGATCCCTTGCAAGGGCCGGCTCGGGCTCTGGACCCCGCCGGCTGATGTTCTCGATGAGCTGCAGGAGGCGGTCCGATGAGCGGGCCGGAGGTCCCGCGCGGGGTGAGGGCGGCGATCTTGAGGTCGGTGGCGCAGTCGCGGTATCCGCGGGAGGCGTTGGCGTCGGTCGCGTCGAATCACAACCTCACGCTGGCCCAGGTGAAGGGTGTGGTGGAGCAGCATGGTTGGCCGCTTCCGCAGTCGATGTTGAAGGCGGCTGCTCTGCTCGAGCGTGCTGGTGTCCGGGAGACCGAGGACTCGGGGCAGGAGGACATCTTCCTGGTGATCGAGATCGGGCGGTTGTGTGCTGACCCTGACAACGTCCGTGACGACCTGGGGGACTTGGGCGAGCTGATGGACTCGATGGTCCAGGTGGGTCTGCTGCAGCCGATCGTCGCGCGGCGCCAAAGCGGCCGGCTGGTGGTCTTGGCCGGTCACCGGCGTCTGGCTGCTGCGCACCGGCTGGGGTGGACGGAGGTGCCGTGTCTGATCAAGGCCGGTGTGCATCCGGATGACGTGTTGTCGGCGATGTTGGTCGAGAACGGGCAGCGCAAGGACCTGGACCCGCTCGAGGAGGCCCGTGGTCTGCGGCATCTGAAGGACCGAGGGAGCCTGACTGACATGCAGGTCGGGTTGAAGGTCGGACGCTCTCAGCCGTACGTGTCTGGCCGTCTGGCTCTGCTTGAGTTGTCGCCGGCGGACCAGGCTGCGATCCGTGCGGGCACGATGACGCTCCAGGCCGGGGCGACTGCTGGCCGGCGGAAGGGCGGGCATCACCGGCCGGGGGCTGAGGGGAAGAAGTCGGCTGCGCACCTGACTGGTCATCACCCGCTCGCGGCCGCGGTCGTCGACTTGTGCCAGGTCCAGCTGGGCCACCACAAGAACACCCCGGGTCGGGTCGGTGGGATCGCGTGCGGGCACTGTTGGGAGGCCGTGATCAGGGCTGATGAGCGAGCAGTGTTGGTGGGGGAGGCCCCGGAGTGAGCGCGCGCCGTCTGTTGCCGGGGTTGGGTGCGAAGTGCCGGGAGTGTGGTGCGGCGGTGGTGTTCGCGGTGACTGCGGCTTCGGAGCGCAACCGTGGTGGGAAGTGGCAGCCGTTCGACCCGTTCGAGGACCCGGCGGGCCGGGTGGCGCTGCGTCCGGTTGGCCGGAGCCGGGCGGTGGCGAGGGCGCTGGCTGCGGATGAGTCGCATGATCGGGAGGTTGAGTTGCTCGGGGTGCCGCATGCTGCGACGTGCCCGGGGAAGTCGTCGACGCCGGTCCCGGACCTGCCTGCGAACGTGGTGGACTTCGCGACCGCGAGGCACGCCAGGGGGTCACAGCGGTGACCCGTCACCGTGTGCTGGTGAATGCCTCTGAGGCTGCTCGGGTGGTGGGTCGACCGAGGCGGACGGTGGGGTCGTGGGTGGAGCAGGGCCGGTTGTTCGCGGTGGGCCTGGAGCGGGACGGGACGCCGGTGTACGACTTGGTTGATGTGCGGGAGCTGGATCGGGTCACTCCGCGTCGACGTCGGTCGTCGCGGTGAGTTGGAGCACGCCGGTCTGGGACTTGAGAAGCTTCCGCACATCGGCGGCGGTGCGGGTCCCGGCTTCGACGTCTGTGACGAGTTTGAAGAGATCTCGGGTGTCGATCGCTAGGCCGTTCTCGAGTGCGAACTCGGCGATGTCGTCTGCTGCGCCGGCGAAGATGGTGGGCCGCGAGCTGGGGGCGGTTTCGAACTTCTGGTTGATGATGTACCAGCGGCTGTTGGGAGCGTGCCCGGTCCGGGCTCGGTAGGCGGTTGAGTACCGGCCAGTCAGCGGGATGAGGTCGGAGGTCTTGCCGCTGCGATTGCCGTAGCCCTTGATCTCGGTGATGTTGAGCCAGCTCGGCGCGTCTGGGTCGCTGAGGTTGAGGTCTTCCAGCTTGCGATCTCCGGCCTGGAGGCGGGCGTCTGCGTCGGTCACTTCGTAGCCGAGTGCGGTGAGGGCTTCGATGACGGCGGCTACGAGCTCAGGGCCTTGGCTGGTTAGGAGACGTCGGTGACCGTCGGCGGCTGCTGCCGTGGCTTCGCGGAGCGTGGTGGTCAGCCGGTCCTCCTGGATGGCAAATTCCTCGAGCGCGCGTGCGCGGTCCGCCGCGAGGCTTGAGAGTGCTGACCGGGCGGCACGCTCCGCTGTGGTCTCCCATTCGGGATCGTCGTACCAGTTGGGGAGGTCGACAAACCGGTCGGGTGTGCTGACCCTCCATGCGGCGATCGCTGCGGTTAGCCAGAGATGGGGTTGCTCGGAGTCGTGGGGGAGGCACCACCACTCTCCTTCGCCGCGTGCTCCTCCGACCTTCGCGTTGAAGAACTGGCCGGCGATGATGTGGTCGTCTGCGTCGAGCATCCAGGGCGTGGCGTCGGCATCGGCTATGAGGTGTTCAACACGGAATCCCGGCTGTGTTCCCAGGCTGCCCTGGTACGCCGTCGACCTGAGTGACGGCTTGATCGGCTGCGCTCGCAGCCACGGTTCGAGGTCAGTGGCGATGGCCTGAGCGAGTTGCGGCGACCACGATTTCGGGCTGTGATGGGTCATCGTTGGGCTCTTGACCTCGCCGTCGTAGGTCAACTGGATGCGTCTGGGGAGAGCGTCTGGGGTTCGTCGCGTCACGAAGCCTGTTCCTACGGCGTTGAAGGCCAGGACGTGGAGATGAGCGGCCGTGGCTTCTCTGATCGAGATCGGGTGCCCGTCGCGGATCACCAGAATGTCCCAGTCCTGCAGGCGTTCCTCTGCGAGTAGATCGACGTCGGGGAGGATCAGGTGGTCCGCGACTTGTGCCGTCATGGCGGGCAGTCGCGCGTCGGTCTCGTCCCACCCGACGAAGATGGCTTGAGGGTGCGGTGGGGCGTCGACGATGTAGTTCACGGCGGCAGCGTAGTGGCGACGGTGCGGCTAGTTGTCGAGGTTGAGTGCTGCGCGGGGGATGGCCCAGCCGTTGCCGATCTTGGTGGCGGGGAGGGTGTGGTTCTGGATGCGGAGGGTGACGGCCTGGCGGGTGATGCCGAGGAGTTCGGCGGCTTCGCTGACGGAGATGAGTTCGGGGATGGTGTCCCAGCCTTCGCGTGCGTCGGCTTCGGTCTCGGTCATGATCTCGCAGGTGATGGCGGGTGCGCCGTAGGCGGCTTCGATGAGGGTGATGGCGGTCTTGGTGGCCTGGGCGAGGGTTTCGCCGGGGAGGGTGATGCGGGCTGCGAGCCAGCCGCGGGGGCTGGTGGAGATGGAGGGGTGGTAGTCCTCGAGCTGGTCGATGATGTGGTCGATCTGGTCGGTGGTGAGGGTGTCGTTCTTGGCGACTTCGATGGCTGCGGTGTAGGTGGTCATGATCCGGTCCTCGGTTCCCTTGGTGTGTGATGATCGGGGTCCGAGGACCGGGGCAGTTCAGATGCCCCGGTCCTCTTGTTGGTGGCCTAGGGCGGCCACTTGAATCCCGCGCGGCGGGCGTCGGCGATGCTGTTCTTCAGGGCGCGCCAGTCGCTGGCGGTGCCGGAGAAGAGTGCGACGCGACGTCCGTCGCGGAGCACCAGCAGGTGCCCGCGGCGGGTGACGGCGGTCTCGAAGCCCTGTGCTTCGAGTGCCTTGCGGATCTTCTTCAGGTCCTTGTTCATTGTTCACCTCCTTGGTTGGTTTGACAAGTCAAGCGTACCACAATGCTTGTCAAACGACAAGTACGGTGAGGGAAGAATCTGACCACACCAGCCACACGCGACACGCCGCACCACCGACCGGTCGTTGACTTCTTCCACGCTCATACGCCACCCTCATGTCACTGTTGCTCTTCCCCTACCCGCGTTGACCGATCACCCCCGGTCCGCGGGTCTTCTGTTTCTAGAGCTGAGAGGCCCGGCCCCCACCGCCCTTCCGAGCAGCGGCTCGGTGGACCGCGGCCGGGCCTCTCACCGATCTCGCTGAGGGGCTGGGCGCCTCTACACGGCGAGGGTGACGCGTGGCCGGTCCGTGGGCAGAGCACGGGCCGGTCACGCCTCGGATCAGCAAGGAGGTGGCCTCGGTGAACCGCTACGTCGTCGAGGGCCTCCTGGCCGACATGCGCGCAGGCAAGCGGATCCTGGTCGTGAGCAGCAACGCCCGCGACACCCGCGACGCGTTGCAGGATCTGGCCGCTCAGACCTTCCCGTCCGAGACGGTGCGCCGGGCAAACGGCGCCGAGCGCATCAGCCTCGACGACAGTGCCCTGAGCGGGTCGATCCAGTTCACCGCCATCCCGCCGAGCTTGCCCGTACGCCTCGGTCGAGCTGACGTTGTCTTCGTCGACCACCGTCCTCATGCCTGGCGCGAATACGCCGACCTGCTCGCCGCCATCGTCGCCCTGGCCGCCGACGTCGAGATCATCGAGTCCTGGGCATGACGCTCGTCTACCTCGACACCGAGACCACCGGTCTCAACATCGACCTCCACCACGCGTGGGAGGTCGCCTGGGCCGTCGACGACGGACCGATCCACACCGCGCTGCTGCCGCACACCCTCGACAACGCCACCGACGACGCGCTCCGGATCTGCCGCTACCACCACCGTGTCGCAGCACTCCAACCCAACCCTGACCTGATCGACGTGCTCCGCTCCGACCTCACCGGAGCCACCATCGTCGGAGCCAACCCAGCCTTCGACATGCGCTTCCTGCGCAAGACCTTCAACGGAGCCGAGCCCTGGCACTACCGCAGCATCGACGTGTCCACCGGCGTCATGTGGCTCGCTGGCTGGGACAAGCCGCGCGGACTCCTCGGCGCGACGTACGAGATGCGCAACCGGGGCCACCAGATCCCGATGCCCGACCACACCGCCGCCGGCGACGTCGCCACCGTCCGGGCCCTGCACCGCCGCCTCCGCTTCCTCCTTCACCGAACCAGCGCATGACCCTGCTCCACCTCGAAGGCGACGAACGCCTCGACGAGATCGACGAGGCACTGCTGCACCTGCGCGCCGAGTGGCTGGCCGCACGCGAGCTCCGCGACCTGCCGCGCTCGCTGCGGCTCGCCGAGCAGCTCGACGGCCTCCTGGAGCGCCGTGGAACGCTGGGAGCCCAGAAAAATTCGACGTTGGGTGCTCTCAGCCCTGACACCTGTCAGCCCCTCTCTCCCCGCCATCCGGAAAAAGTTCTGGGGACCGCTGCTGCTGCGCGAGACGACGAGGTCTGAGCGTCATGTCCAACCCCCGTGGATGGGACCACCAGCAGACCCGCGAACGGCTGCTGCCCCACGCGTACAACACGCCGTGCCCGCGCTGCAACGAGCCGATGCTGAAGGGTCAGGAACTGCACCTCGGGCACACGATCGACCTCGCTGACGACCCTCAGTCCAAGGGCGACCGCATCGAGCACGCGCACTGCAAC
>WLIH01000145.1 GCA_009702305.1 Actinomycetota bacterium
CGGCCGGTGACGACGGGGAGGACGGCAGTGGTGGTCGTGTCCGCGGACCGGGCGGCCCGGGGGCTCGCGCCGGAACGCTCGATGGCGGTGACACTGCCGCCGAGGTAGGCCTCGACGACGGCGGGGTCGTGGCGCACCTGGTCCGGAGTGCCGACCGCGATCACCTCGCCGTCGGCCATGCACACGACCCGGTCGGAGAGGCTCATGATCATCGGGATGTCGTGCTCGATGATCACCAGCGTCAGCCCGAGCTCGTCCTTGAGCTTGACGATGAGCCGGGCCAGGGCCTCGCTCTCCTTCTGCGCCACCCCCGAGCTCGGCTCGTCGAGCAGCAGCATCGTCGGCTCCAGCGCCACCAGGCAGGCGATCTCGGTGATGCGGCGGGTGCCGGTGGAGAGCTCCTGGATCTGGCTGGAGCGGTAGCGCGCCAGACCCATCCAGTCGAGGATCGCCTCCGCCCGCTCGCGCTTGCGGCGCTCGGGGCCGGGCAGCGCCAGCAGCGACGCGGTCAGGCTCGTGGGGTAGACCCGCTCCAGGGCGAGCTCGACGCACTCGAGCACGGTCAAGGTGGAGAACAGCCCGGCGTCCTGGAAGGAGCGGATCAGACCGCGGCGTCCGCGGGCCTCCGGTGAGAGCCGGGTGACGTCGTGGCCATCGAAGACGACCCGTCCCTCGTCCGGCGTGGTGAAACCGGCCACCAGCTCGAAGGTCGTGGTCTTACCGGCGCCGTTGGGCCCGATCAGGCCGAGGATCTCCCCGCTGCGGACCTCGAGGTCGACGCCTCGCACCGCGCGGACGCCGCCGAAGGACTTGCGCAGGCCGGTGACCGTCAGGAGAGGGCGGGAGCCCGTCACGACCGGCGGCGGCGTCAGCCGCTCGGGGAGGTGCCCGCTGCCACGGCTGCCGTTCTCGCTGAAGCCGAGCTCGGCACTGAAGGCTGCCTCGACGTCGACACCGGCCCGTCTGGCCAGGTGGGTGGCGAGCCGGTCGCGCACGGGGACGACGAGGCCACCGAGCCCGCGCGGGAGGTACAGGATGATCAGCAGCTGCCCGAGCGAGCTCGCCGCCAGGCCGGCGCTGTCCAGGGGCAGGAACGTGACTCCCATGACGACGAAGGCACCGAGCAGCGGTCCGGCGAGCAGGCCCAGCCCACCGATCACGGTGAGCACGACCGCGTTGATGCTCAGCGAGGTCGAGAAGGCAGCAGAGTTCAGGCTGTTGAGCGAGTGGCCGAACATCGCACCCGCGAGACCGGCGATGAAGCCGGCGATCGCCAGGCCCTGCAGCTTGACCGCCGTCGCCGGCACCGTGAAGGCGCGCGCTGCGTCCTCGTTGTCGCGCACCGCTACGAACCGGCGCCCGAGGCCGCCGCTGCGCACATTGCGGGCCAGCAGCAGCGCGACGAGCAGCACCGCGACCGCGACGAAGTAGTAGGAGTGGCCGGTCTCGAGAGCCCGACCGAAAACCTTGGGCTTGCCGGGGTCCGGCGACGTGCCGAGCAGTGCGTCGCGCGAGAGGAGGTAGGACGGCATCACGATGGCGAACGCGAGGGTCGACACCGTGAGCAGCAGGCCCTTGACCCTGACCGCGGGCAGCCCGATCAGCACACTCACGACGGCCGCTGCCGCGCCGGCGTACGCGAAGGAGAGGAAGAAGTTCCCGCTGTGCATCGACACCTGGTACGACACGACGGCACCGACGCCGGCGAGAGCGAACTGGCCCAGCGAGAGCTGACCGCACAGACCGGTCACGATGCCGACGGACAGACCAACGATGACGACGGCGATGACCCCGGTCAGCTGCGTGGACAGGGCGTTGGAGGCAACCAGCGGGACGCACAGGAGGGCTGCGAAGAACGCCGCTGTCAGACCTGGCGCCATCCAGCGCACCGCAGGCACCGCGCGGATCGACGCCGGCAGCGGCCGGATCCCCGACACCGCAGCCCACGAGCCCTTCTCCTCCATGCGGCCGGTGACGTTGTTGCGCTGCAGGAGCAGCCCGAGCAGGATGATGACGAAGAAGATCATCTGCACCAGGCCGGCGTCGTTGTAGTTCCACAGCAGCAGCTGCTCGACCACGCCCAGGACGATGCCCCAGGCCATCGCCAGGGGGAGTGATTGCATCCGGGCCAGCACCGCGCCCGTGAGCGCGACCAGGAGCAGGCCCGGGCCGAAGGAGTCGGCCGACTGGGTGATCCGGGTCGGGCCGGTGAGGATGGCGGAGAAGCCCGCGAGGGTGCCGGCGAGCGCCCACACCAGCATGCTCATCCGTGAGGCGAAGACCCCGGTCATCTGGGCGGCGTCCGGGTTGGCGGCCGCGGCCCGGACTGCGAGGCCGTACCGGCTGCGCTTGAGGAAGACGCCGACGGCGAGGACGGCCAGCGGGGCGAAGACGAGCATCGCGAAGTACGACGGCGTCACTAGCAGCGCGCCCACCGAGAACTGCGGCAGGAAGTCCGGCGACGGGTAGCCGCCGATGGTCCCGAGGTTGTTGATCGCGAAGGCGAAGAGCACGAGGAACTGACCGACGCCGATCGTCGCGACGATGCTCATGATCGGCGGGGCCGACCGGAGCCGCCGGATCACGGCAGCCTCGGTGAGCGCAGCGGCTCCCGCGGACAGCGCGAGGGCGAGCGGGAGCGCCAGCAGGTAAGGCACGGAGTACCGCTGGACGAGCATCGCGAAGATGGCCGCCCCGAAGGCACCGATCTGGCCGTGCGCGAAGTTGATGATCCGGTTGCTGCGGTAGACGAGCACCAGGCCCACCGACAGCAGGCCGTAGGTCAGGCCGACGACGGAGCCCTGCACGATGACAGCCAGCGGCGACTCCCACTGCCGGCCTTCGGCCACCTCGAGGAGCGGCAGCAGCACCTGCAGCAGGAAGACGGCTCCCACCAGGCCGGCACCCAGGGTGGCCAGGCCGCGCGCACTGACCGCGTCGCGGGTGCCGCGAAGCGTCGCGGAGACGATGGTGCTCATGTGGGGGTCCCCCCTGCCTGGTCTGCCCCGTCGAGGAAGACCGCGCGCAGCAGGTCGCCGCGCTCGAGCAGCTCGGCCGAGGGTCCGTCGAAGCGCATCTGGCCCTTCTCCATGAAGTAGGCATGGTCGACGAGCGAGAGCGCGATGTTGACGCTCTGCTCGACGAGGACGACGGCGCTGCCCTCAGCGTTGATGCGGCGCACCATGTCGAGGAGCTGTCCGACGATGATCGGTGCCAGACCCAGCGACAGCTCGTCGATGAGCAGCAGTCGCGGCTTGAGCATGAGTGCCCGCGAGAGCCCGAGCATCTGCTGCTCGCCGCCCGACAACGTCGCGGCGGAGGAGTCGCGCCGCTCGTGGAGACGAGGGAACGCTTCGAAGCAGTCGTCGATGAGGCTGTCGATCCGCTTGCGGTCCCGGCCCAGGGTGTAGCCGAAGGTCCGGAGGTTCTCGGAGACGGTGAGCGGGCCGAAGACGGCGCGACCTCCGGGGATCTGGGTGATGCCCAACGGCACCCGCCTCGGCGGGTCGAGGTAGGTGATGTCCTGACCGCGGAAGCGCACGGTGCCCGCCGAGGGGAGCCCGAGCCCGCTGATCACCTTGAGCAGCGTCGACTTGCCGGCGCCGTTGGTGCCCAGCAGCGCCACCATCTCGCCCTCGTCGACGGTGAAGTCGACATCGAAGAGCACCTGCAGCTGACCGTAGGAGAAGTCGATGCCCTTGGTCGCGAGCATGGGCAGACGGCCGCCGCTCTCGTGCAGGATCCGCACGTCCTCGGACTCGAGGACGACGTCGATCATCGTGTCGATGTCCCGGTTGACGAGCTTGGCGGCGCTGGCGACGAGCAGGCCGGCCACCACGGCCGGGATCATCAGAGCGGCGATGGCCACGGACAGACCGAAGCGACGGTCGAGCCCGCCCAGGAAGAGCACGCCGAGGATGGCACCGGACGCGGTGAACATGCCCACGATGGCGGAGACGTGCGGACGGAAGCGCGCCTCGACCACGGCCAGGAGCACCAGCGTCAGTCCGGTGCCGGCCACGGTCAGCACTCCCTGGCCCAGCGCGAAGCCTGCGCACATCAGCCAGAAGGTGGGCACCAGGGCGGCCACGGCGAAGCAGGCGACCGCAGCGATCAGGCCGTAGCCGGCGAATCGGGTGACCCACGCCGGGTCGGCGCGGAAGCGGCGCTCGGCGAAGGAGGCGAACACGAGCAGGCACAGGACGCTGGAGACCGCCGTGCCCGCGAAGAAGAAGCCGCGCTCACCGGCGTCGAGCTCCCACCGGACGTCGAGGAAGGCCGAGAGGTAGGTGCCGAAGGGGACCAGCAGGATGCCCAGGACCAGCGAGCCCGTCGCCATCCGCCGGATCGTCGGCACCAGCAGGACTCGGCGCAGGATCTCCCAGAACGTCAGGTCCGCATCGGTGGGCAGCTCGTCGATCGAGGTGCCCGGCGCGACAGCGGCGCGCTCGAGCTGACGGAGCTTGTCGGTGTCGAACGTACCGGGCCCCGGGTCCTTGAGGAAGATCGCGGTCAGCGAGACCGCGGTCGAGATGACGCCGAGGACGAGAAAGACCCCGCGCCAGGTGAGGCCGAGCGGTCCGGCGAGCACGCCGACCAGGAGGGGCGAGCCCACCAGGCCGACCGTTTTGATCGCGTTGTAGCCGGCCAGCACCCGCGCTCGCGCCTGAGGGGGGTAGGAGTCGACGAGCAGGGGCGTGTGCAGCGTTGCCACCGAGCCCGACGACAGGCCGTCGAGGACGAGCACCAGTAGCAGCGTCAGCACGCCGCTGACGAAGCCGGTGCTGAGCGTGACCAGGGACCAGGCGATGCCGGTGGCGATGCACAGGATGGCGCGACGACCCCGGGTCTGCGCCAGGGCCGCCATCGGCAGCGGGGCGAAGACACTCGCCATGAACGCCACCGTGCGCACCGCGGTGATCGCGGAGAGGCTCAAGGCCAGCGCGCGGCTCATGTCGGGCACGAGGATCGTGAACGCCTCGCCTTGGAACTGGTCCACGACTCCGAGCAGGCCGAGCGCGACGATCGGGTAGTAGCCGAGCCCGTACTCCTTGAGGAACGGACGCAGAGGCGGCGAGTCGGTGTCGCCGGAGATCCCGAGGGTCTCGCGGGCCTGTGCCCGGCGGTCGTCGACAGCTGACTCCACCTCGGCGACCGGTGCGGGCGGATCGAGCAGGCTGGTCATGAATCACCCTCCGTGGTGAAGGTGCGGTACCACGAGCTCTCGCCGATCCGGCTGCCACTGCCGTCGAGCAGCACGATGGTGATGGTGTGCAGGTCCGGGCCGCCGGCACCCTGCAGGGGCAAGAACCGCACCCGCACCTTGCTCTTGGTGGTGACGTAGATGTTCTCGCGGGCGAGCGTGGCGGCGTCCGGACAGCGCGCGTCGCTGGCGCACGCCGGGTCGTCGTCGAAGAGCGAGCGCAGGTCGCTGCCCGCCTTCATCGGCGGGCGGTCCACGAAGACGGCGTAGGCGCCGGAGTCCTCCGACCTGCTGCCGTCGAGGCCGGCCGGGTCGAAGTCCTCCATCTCCCAGCTGATGCGGAACGGCGCGGTGACGGTGCTCTGCGAGGCGGGCTCGAGGATCGTCATCCGGTCGTCCACCCGGAACTGGTAGTCGGAGGGCCGGCAGCCGGCCATCGACACGACGAGCGCTCCGAGGAGCACCACTGCGGCCAGCGCCCGCGAGCGCAGGAACGTGGGCATCGGCCGGTCAGCCGATCTTGTAGGGCGCGCTGGTGTACTTCGTGCAGGAGCACTTGGTGTCCCAGGCCAGGTCGCGCGCCATCGCAGCGCCCCAGCGGTGCTCGCCGGAAAGGAACGTCGCGAAGTTGGACGGCGACTGGTAGCTGGTGCCGATGCGGTTGATGCCCGCGAGCAGTGCCTCGGCGGTCATGTCCTCGACCGGGTTCTGCGCGCCCCCGGCGGCAAGCACGCGGATGGTGTCGCAGTAGGTCTGCGCAGCCCACTGCTGCACCTGGTCGGCGGTGCCGCCGGCAGCCTGCATGATCTTCAGGCACTCCTGCGCCGCCTGGTTGTTCGGCGGCGGCGACTGGCTGACGTCGAGGATCGGCTGCCAGCCGATGCCCATGGCACCGGGCATCACCCGCTCGGCGTGCTCCATGCGCTCCTTGACGTACGGGTTCTCGTTCGTGGTGAAGCCGTACTTCGGGTAGTACTCCTGGTCGTCGGCGTACTGCGTGACCGTCGTCATCTCGCCGGTGCCGGCGAAGAGGATCTTGGTGACCCCCTCCGACTTCATCCGCAGCGTCGGGGCCTGCAGGCTGGCCAGTGCCGTCGCCACCTCGGGCGTGGACTTCGGGAACTCGGTGGCGAACGCGTAGTGGACCTTCAGCCCGTACTTCGCCAACTGCGGGACCAGAGCGTTCTCGTACGCCGAGGCCGAGCCCTGGTCGGTCAGGTAGAAGACACCGATCTTGTCGCCCTTCTCGAAGAAGCCGTTGCGCCACAGGGAGTCCACGAGGGCACGGTCCTGGACGTCCATGACGACCTCGGAGGGGTTGACCATGTAGGGGAGCTCCGCGTAGTCCTGGAGGGACTTCGGCAGGAAGCTGGCGCCGGTGACGCCGATGACCCCGCGGTCGTTGAGGCACCGGATCAGGTCGACCGGCGCGTTGCCGGTGCTGATCCCGGCGATCACGTCGTGGTCCTGGGTCCACTCGTCGCAGACCCGCTGCAGCGTGGTCGCGTAGGGCGCCGGCGAGGTCGCATCGACCGCGGTGTAGACGCCGACCACCTCGTGGCCGCCGATGCCGCCGTGGTCGTTGAGGTACTGGATGACCGCCTTGGGCTGGGCCACGGGGTCGTTGCTCTGGCTGAGCTGGA
>WLIH01000146.1 GCA_009702305.1 Actinomycetota bacterium
CGCTAGTTTCCCCGCAGCCTCGGGAAACTAGCGCCGACTCAGCGTGGGATGACGGGAAACTAGCGCCGGCTCACGGATGACGACGGCCCGGCACCTCCGTGCGGAGGTGCCGGGCCGTCGTCGTACGTCGTGAGGGAGCCGCTCAGGCGGTCGCCTCGTCCTCAGCCGCGACGTTCTTGATGCGGTTGGGGTCGACCTGGATGCCGGGGCCCATGGTCGTCGAGAAGGTGACCTTCTTGAGGTAGCGACCCTTGGAGCTGGCCGGCTTGAGACGCAGCACCTCCTCGAGGGCGGCGGCGTAGTTCTCGGCCAGCTGGGCCTCGTCGAAGGACGCCTTGCCGATGATGAAGTGCAGGTTGGCGTGGCGGTCGACGCGGAACTCGATCTTGCCGCCCTTGATGTCGGACACGGCCTTGGCCACGTCCGGCGTCACGGTGCCGGTCTTCGGGTTCGGCATCAGACCACGCGGGCCGAGCACGCGACCGAGACGACCGACCTTGCCCATCATGTCGGGCGTGGCGACGACGGCGTCGAAGTCGAGCCAGCCGCCGGCGACCTTCTCGATGAGCTCGTCGCCACCGACGACGTCGGCGCCGGCCTCACGGGCGGCCTCGGCCTTCTCGGCGTTCGCGAACACGAGGACGCGGGCGGTCTTGCCGGTGCCGTGCGGCAGGTTGACGGTGCCGCGCACCATCTGGTCGGCCTTGCGGGGGTCGACACCGAGTCGCATGACGACGTCGACGGTCTCGTCGAACTTCTTCTTGCTGGAGGTCTTGGCGATCTTGATCGCGGTCAGCGGGGCGTGGAGCTCGTCCTTGTCGAACGTGTCCGCCGCTGCGCGGTAGGTCTTGCTGCGCTGCATGTCTGGGTTCTCTTCTCTTCAGTGCCAGGTGTGGTCAAGGTGGGCCAGCGCGGCCCTGCCACAGGTGCTGTCCGACTCCGGGCGTAGGCCGCCCGGCTCGGTCCGACCTGCGAGGAAAGTCAGTCGGTGGTGACGCCCATGGAGCGGGCGGTGCCCTCGACGATCTTCATCGCGGCGTCGATGTCGTTGGCGTTCAGGTCCGGGAGCTTCGTCGTGGCGATCTCGCGGATCTGGTCCTTGGTCAGCTTGCCGACCTTCTCCTTGTGCGGGACACCCGAACCCTTCTTGAGCCCGGCAGCCTTCTTGATCAGCTCGGCGGCCGGCGGGGTCTTGGTGATGAAGGTGAACGAGCGGTCCTCGTAGATCGTGATCTCGACGGGGATGACGTTGCCGCGCATGGACTCGGTCTGGGCGTTGTACGCCTTGCAGAAGTCCATGATGTTGACGCCGTGCGGGCCGAGGGCCGTACCGACGGGCGGGGCCGGCGTCGCGGCACCGGCCTGCAGCTGCACCTTGACGAGTGCAGCGATCTTCTTCTTCGGAGGCATTCCTGTATCTCTTTCTCGTGGTCATGACGGGGGGACTCCCCCTGCCACACTTACTGGGTGGCCCGAGCGAGCTCGGGCCGGTGCTCAGACCTTCTGGATTTGGCTGAAGCTGAGCTCGACCGGGGTCTCCCGGCCGAAGATCTCGACGAGGGCCTTCACCCTCTGGGACTCGGCGTTGATCTCCGTGATCGTCGCGTGCAGGGTCGCGAACGGCCCGTCGACGACCATGACCGAGTCGGACACGTCGAAGTCGGCGACCTCGACGGGCTTCTTGGCCGTGGTGGCCGAGCCGGGGGTCGCGGTGCCGGCGGCGATCGCCTCGGCCTCGGCGCGCGCCACGACGGCGGGAGCCAGCATGTCCTCGACCTCACCCATGGTGAGCGGGACGGGCTGGTGGCTGTTGCCGACGAAACCGGTGACCGACGGCGTGTGTCGCACGGCCGACCAGGACTCGTCGGTGAGGTCCATGCGGACCAGGACGTAGCCGGGGAGCACGGTGCGGCGGACCAGCTTGCGCTGACCGTTCTTGATCTCCGCGACCTCTTCGGTGGGGACCACGATCTCGTGGATGTAGTCCTCCATGTTCAACGAGATGATGCGGTTCTCGAGGTTCGACTTCACCCTGTTCTCCATGCCGGAGTAGGTGTGCACGACGAACCAGTCACCGGGCTTGGCCCAGAGCTCGCGGCGGAAGATCTCGAGCGGGTCGGACTCGTCCGGCTCCTCGGCCGTCTCGGTCTCGTCGTCGTCCGCTGCGTCCGCGTCGGTCGCCTCGGGGGCGTCCTCCTGCGGGGTCGCCTCGAGGTCGAGGCCGTCCTGCTCGGCGGCGTCTCCCGGCTCGCCCAGATCGGTCGTCTCCGACGTCACCGTCTCCTCGGTCTCGACCGAGTCGTACTGCTCCGACACGTGGTGCTCCATCACATCGCTGTGTTCGTGGGCCACCCGGCAGTCACCGGGGGCTGTCGCCGTGCGCGGGTCCCCCCGCCGCGGCCACCTTGCTTGCTACTGGTCCGACTGCCCCGTGAAGACGGCGAACGCGAGCTTGCCGAGTCCGAGGTCGAGGGCCGAGACCAGCGCCATCATCACCAGCACGAACACCATGACCACGAAGAAGTACGTGACCAGCTGCTCCTGCGTGGGCCAGACGACCTTGCGCAGCTCGGCGACGACCTGGCGGTAGAACGTCGGGATGCTCGTGCGCTTGTCGGCCTTGCTGTCGCGGGGGCCGCGGACCGCCTTGCTGTCCGACACGCCGTCACCTCATCCTTGATTCGTCCGCCCGGTCGTCGACCGGCTGGTCCTGCAGGGCACGAGGGACTTGAACCCCCAACCTTCGGTTTTGGAGACCGATGCTCTGCCAGTTGAGCTAGTGCCCTCCGATGATGCTCCGCCCTCGGCACCGCTGTGGGCATGCCAAAGCATGTGGGAGACCACCAAACGAGGAGTCTACGGGTCGGACCGGGACCTCGTCCAAACCGACCGCGATGCACCCCGGTCGGCGCTCCACGACGCGTGCCTACGATGGCGCCATGACGACCGAGGCACCCGCGAGCTCCAGTCCACGCAGTCGTCGGGTGTCGCACCGCATCGGCTCGATCGCCGAGTCCGCGACGCTCGCGGTCGACTCGCGGGCCAAGGCGCTCAAGGCCGAGGGCCGCCCGGTCATCGGCTTCGGCGCCGGAGAGCCCGACTTCCCGACGCCCGACTACATCGTCGAGGCGGCCGTGCGGGCCTGTCGCGACCCCCGCAACCACCGCTACTCCCCCGCGGGCGGGCTGCCCGAGCTCAAGGCGGCGATCGTGGCCAAGACCCGGCGCGACAGCGGCTGGGAGGTCGCGGTCTCGCAGGTGCTGGTCACCAACGGCGGCAAGCAGGCCATCTACGCGGCCTTCGCCTCCATGCTCGACCCGGGCGACGAGGTGATCGTGCCGGCGCCGTACTGGACGACCTATCCGGAGGCGATCACCCTGGCCGGCGGGACGCCGGTGACCGTGCTGGCCGACGAGACCCAGGACTACAAGGTCACCGTCGAGCAGCTCGAGGCGGCGCGCACCGAGCGCACCAAGGTGCTGCTGTTCGTCTCGCCCTCCAACCCGACCGGCGCCGTCTACACCAGCGACGAGATCCGCGCGATCGGCGCGTGGGTCGAGGCGCACGGCCTGTGGGTGCTGACCGACGAGATCTATGAGCACCTGACCTACGACGACGTGGAGACCGGGTCGATCCCCGTCCTGTGCCCCCAGCTAGCCGAGCACTGCGTCGTGGTCAACGGCGTCGCCAAGACCTACGCGATGACGGGCTGGCGGGTCGGCTGGATGATCGGCCCCCACGACCTGGTCACGGCGGCCACCAACCTGCAGTCCCACGCCACCTCGAACGTCGCCAACGTCGCCCAGCGCGCCGCGATCGCCGCTCTCGAGGGCGACCTGGTCGCCGTCGAGGCGATGCGCACCGCCTTCGACCGGCGGCGACGCCTGATCACCGGCCTGCTCAACGAGATCGACGGCGTCCTCTGCCCGCTCCCGACCGGAGCGTTCTACGTCTACCCGTCGGTCAAGGCACTGCTGGGCCGCGAGCACGGCGGCCGGACGATCCGGACCTCGGCCGAGCTCGCCGACTACATCCTCGAGGAGTCCGAGGTCGCAGCGGTGCCGGGCGAGGCGTTCGGCTCCCCGGGCTACCTGCGCTTCTCCTACGCCCTGGGCGACGACGACATCGTCGAGGGGATCACCCGACTCCAGCGACTCTTCGCCTGACGTCGTGCGCGACCTCCTCACCCTGCCCAAGGCGCACCTGCACCTGCACTTCACCGGCTCGATGCGTCACAGCACGCTGCTCGAGCTGGCCGAGCGCGACGGCATCGCCCTGCCCGACTCCCTCGTCGACGAATGGCCGCCCGAGCTCAGCGCCGCCGACGAGAAGGGCTGGTTCCGCTTCCAACGGCTCTACGACGTCGCCCGGTCGGTGTTGCGGACCGAAGCCGACGTCCGCCGGCTGGTGCTGGAGGCCGCGGAGGACGACGTCCGCGACGGCGGCCGATGGCTGGAGATCCAGGTCGACCCGAGCGGCTACGGCGCCCGCTTCGGCGGCATCACCGCCTTCACCGACCTGGTGCTCGACGCCGTCGCCGACGCGGCACGTACGACCGGTCTCGGGATGGCGGTCGTGATCGCCGCCAACCGCACCCGGCACCCCCTCGATGCGCGGACCCTGGCGCGGCTCGCCGCGCAGTACGCCGATCGCGGCGTGGTCGGCTTCGGCCTGTCCAACGACGAACGGCGGGGCACGACCGCCGACTTCGCCGGGGCGTTCGCGATCGCCGAGCGGGCCGGCCTGCTGCTCGCGCCGCACGGGGGCGAGCTGCTCGGGCCCGAGGCCGTGCGCGGCTGCCTCGACCACCTGCACGCCGACCGCCTCGGCCACGGCGTCCGGTCGGCGGAGGACCCTGCCCTGCTGGACCGGATCGTCGCCGCCGGGATCGCCCTGGAGGTCTGCCCGGTCTCCAACGTCGCCCTCGGCGTCTACTCCGACCTCACCTCGGTGCCGCTGCCCACGCTGCTCGCGGCCGGCGCCACCGTCGCGCTCGGCGCCGACGACCCCCTCCTCTTCGGGTCCGAGCTCGCCGGGCAGTACGCCACCATGCGGGCGGCCCACGACCTGGACGACGCCCAGCTCGCCGAGCTGGCTCGGATGTCGCTGCGCGCCAGCCGGGCGCCGAGCGACGTGCTCGACACGGCGCTCGCCGACATCGACGGCTGGCTGGCGGCGCCCTCTGCGAGGATCGACCTGTGAGCGAGCACGAGCAGCCCGGCGAGCAGCTGCCGCCGACCCACCAGCCCTACGGCCAGCAGCCTCCCGGCCCGTCGTACGAGCAGCCGCCCTACACCCAGCCCCTCTACGGCACACCGCCGGCGTACGGCGCCGCGGCGCCGACCCCGCCCTACGGCTACGGCGTGGCGCAGGTGCCGGAGCATCCCCGCGCCAACACGGCGTTGATCCTCGGGATCGT
Source organism: Actinomycetota bacterium (assembly GCA_009702305.1). GTDB lineage: Bacteria > Actinomycetota > Actinomycetes > Propionibacteriales > Nocardioidaceae > Nocardioides. The sequence continues at coordinate 5,420 of WLIH01000146.1, forward strand.
CGCGGTGGCCGGCACCTTCATGTGCCTGGTGCCGATGCTGGTCGGGCCGTTCGCGTGGGTGACAGGGGCGCGGGTCAAGAGCGAGATCGACGCCGAGCCGGGCCGCTGGCGCGGACGCGGCGAGGCGCAGACCGGGATGATCCTCGGGATCGTCGCGACCGCGATCCTCGCGCTGAGCGTGCTCGTCGTGGTCGGCATCATCGCGATCGCGGTGCTGAGCACCTCCTGAGCCGGCGGCAGCGTCAGAGCGAGCAGCCCACCAGCACCGGCTCGGGCACCAGGGTGACGCCGTGGACCCGGGCCACCCCGTCGCGGATCTCACGGGCGAGGTCGAGCAGGTCGGCCGTGGTCGCGGAGCCGCGGTTGGTCAGCGCCAGCGTATGGCGACCGGAGACCCGGGCCGGCCCCGCGCCGTAGCCCTTCGCGAAGCCGGCGTGCTCGATCAGCCACGCCGCGCTGGTCTTGACCCGACCGTCGGACTCCGGCCACGACGGTGCGCCGGCAGGCACGTCGCCCGGCGCGAGGACCGGGTTGGTGAAGAACGACCCCGCGCTCCAGGTGTCGTGGTCGTCGGGATCGAGGACCATCGCCTTCGCGGCGCGCAGGGCGAGCACGGCCTCGCGGACCTCGCCGAGGGGTGCCCGGCCGCCGGGCTCGACGCCCAGGCTGCGCGCCAGCTCGGCATAGGCGACCGGCTCGCCCAGCGTGCCCTGGCGCAGCTGGAAGGTCACCGACAGGACGACGTGGCGACCGGGGTCGGCCTTGAAACGGGAGTGGCGGTAGCCGAAGTGGCAGTCGGCGTTGGCGAAGGTGCGCACGCCCCGCAGGGTGCGGTCCCACACGCGCACCGAGGCGATCGTCTGGGCCACCTCCTGCCCGTAGGCCCCGACGTTCTGGATCGGGGTCGCACCCACCGCGCCCGGGATGCCGGAGAGCGCCTCGATCCCGACCCAGCCGCGCGCGACCGCGGTCGCGACGAGGTCGTCCCAGCTCTCCCCTGCGGCGACGGTCACGAGCACACCCCCGCAGGAGGGGTCGTCGCCGTCGACGTCCGCGCTGATGCCGCGGGAGGCGACCTTGACCGCGGTGCCGGGGAACCCGTCGTCGGCGACCACGAGGTTGCTGCCACCGCCGAGGACCAGGACCCCCCGACCCGACTCGTCGGCCGTGGCGACGGCCGCGATCAACTCGGCCTCGCTCGTCGCCGTCACGAAGTCGGCGGCCGGACCGCCCAGGCGCAGGGTGGTGTGGTCAGCCAGCCGCTCGGCCGGGCGCTCAGCCATCGGTCGGCCGGACCGTCGCCCGGGGCATCCCGAGCACCTTCTGCCCCCCGCAGGTGACCTCGAGGGCGATCGCGACCAGGCCGTCGGCGACGGTCTTGACCACGCCGCCGACCTCGACGACCA
>WLIH01000147.1 GCA_009702305.1 Actinomycetota bacterium
CGTGCGACTGGCGCCGGTGCTCTCGGTGGGTCGGGTGCCTCTCGGTATCGCGCTGACCCAGGCGATCCGGCTGGTCAAGCCGTTGGCCGGCCCGGGCCTCGATCTCTACGCGGTGCTGCAACCGGCCGGCGACAAGGCGCTGCTGGCACGCCCGGAGTTCAAGGCGATGTTCCTCGACGACCTGCTCAACGGGGCGCGCTTCCAGACCCTGGCCCCCCTCAACGACCTGCTCCTGTTCACCCGCGACTGGGGCTTCGAGGCCGCCGACGTCTCGGTGCCGGTGCGGTGGTGGCACGGCAACGCCGACCACATCGTGCCGTTCGGCCACGGCCAGCACATGGTCGACCGGCTGCCCGACGCCACGATGAGCGTGATCGACGGGGAGAGCCACCTCGGGGGCCTCGGCATCGCCGAGGAGGTCATCTCGACCCTGATGGAGCTGGGACCTCGGCGCTCGGCCGTGGCTCAGGCCTGACGCACGCGGGGCTGGTGCTCAGGCGCCCCATGCGTCACAATGGTGGGACAACTTCCATACGTGTCATTCGTGTCGTCCGACATCTCCACATCGAGCCCGCTGGGGAAGGCGTAGCTCGCGCCGGAGATTGAAGGAGGTCACGGTGACCGCACGCACTGCCACCCGTACTTCGACGAGGGGCGTTCTCTTCGTGCACTCAGCGCCGTCCGCGCTGTGTCCGCACATCGAGTGGGCCGTCGGCGGAGTGCTCGGCGTCGCCGTCAGCCTGGACTGGACGCCGCAGCCCGCCCAGAGCGGCGCCTACCGGGCGGAGCTGTCGTGGGCCGGCGACGCCGGCTCCGCGGCGGCGATCGCCTCGGCGCTGCGCGGCTGGAACCACCTGCGCTTCGAGGTCACCGAGGACCCGACCCCCTCGACCGAGGGCACCCGCTTCTCGTACACGCCCGAGCTCGGCGTCTTCCACGCCGTCACCGGGATGCACGGCGACATCATGATCCCCGAGGACCGGCTCAAGGCCGCGGTCGTCAAGGCAGCACTCGGCGACGTCACGCTGCTCGGCGAGATCGACAAGCTGCTGGGCAAGCCGTGGGACGACGAGCTGGAGACCTTCCGGCACGCCGGTGACGGCGCGCCGGTGCGGTGGCTGCACCAGGTCGTCTGAGCTGGCCCGAGAGTCAGGGACGACGCAGGGTGAAGAACGACGGCTTGGCGAAGCCGTCACTGACGGCGTAGCCGTCGCGCGAGGTGAACTTCAGCTTGATCTTGAAGCGCCCGGGCACGGTGTTCTCCCGGCAGAAGCGGAAGTGCAGGGTGCCCTTCTCCGGGTCCTGCCCGGCCAGCGCCACCCCGGAGGCGACGCTCTCGCCGCGACGGTCGACAAGGAAGGTCTCGAAGGCCCACTGGGAGGTCGGCGGCTTGACCCGGTAGCGGTAGGGGTAGTTGTGGCAGCCGCTCTTGAGGACGCCGTCCACCCCGATGCTCTTGGCGTACTTGGCGGCGTCCAGATCTCCCTCGGCACCCGTGGCGCCGGGGCCGACCAGCAGCCCGGCAGCAAGCGCAACCGCGATCAGTGAGGTCGAGACCGTGCGCGCTGCCATGGGGATGACCTCCGTAGTGACCGTCGTCAGGGTGTGACGTGGGCTACAACGTGCCACGGGCGGGACGGTTACGCCAACCCGGTCCTCACAGCGGGATGTTGCCGTGCTGGCCCCGGCGTACGCCGACCATCTGGATCTCGGCGTCGAACGCCCGGGCCAGCGTCGACCGGGTCGCAGCCGGGCAGACGACCTCGTCGACCACGCCGATCTCCACGGCCTTCTCGACACCGCCGGCGATCCGCTCGTGCTCGAGGGCCAGCGCCGCCTCCACCTCGGCGCGCAGGTCGGGGGCGACCTCGGCGAGCTTGCGGCGGTGCAGCACCCGCACGGCTGCGACCGCACCCATCACCGCCACCTCGGCACCGGGCCACGCGAAGACCTTCGTCGCACCTAGCGAGCGGGCGTTCATGGCGATGTAGGCGCCGCCGTAGGTCTTGCGGGTCACCAGGGTCACGCGGGGCACGACGCACTCGCCGAAGGCGTGCAGGAGCTTGGCGCCGCGGCGGACGACGCCGTCCCACTCCTGGCCCACGCCGGGCAGGTAGCCGGGCACGTCCACGATCACGATGAGCGGCACGCCGAAGGCGTCGCACATCCGCACGAAGCGCGATGCCTTCTCCGCGGACAGGGAGTCGAGGCAGCCGCCGAGGCGCAGCGGGTTGTTGGCGACCACGCCGACGGTGCGACCGCCGAAGCGGCCCAGAGCGGTCACGATGTTGGGCGCCCAGCGGGTGTGCAGCTCCTGCATCGTGTCGGCGTCGAGCATCGCGTCGACGAGCGGGTGCACGTCGTAGGCGCGTTTGCGCGACTCGGGCAGCAGCGCCTCGAGGTCGCGGTCCTCGACGGCGTCGACGCGCAGGCTGCCCTGGGCGCCGAGGAGCGAGGCCACGATGCGCGCGCGGTCGAGCGCCTCGTGCTCGGACTCGGTGAGGATGTGCACCACGCCGGAGCGCCGCCCGTGGGGCTCCGGCCCTCCGAGGCGCAGCATGTCCACGTCCTCGCCGGTGACCGAGCGGACGACGTCCGGGCCGGTCACGAAGATGCGCCCCTCGGGGCCGAGGATCACGACGTCGGTGAGCGCGGGGCCGTACGCCGCGCCGCCGGCGGCGGGGCCGAGCACGACCGAGACCTGCGGGATCTTGCCTGAGGCCTGGGTCATCACCTGGAAGATCCGGCCGACCGCGTGCAGGCTGAGGACGCCCTCGGCGAGGCGGGCGCCACCGGAGTGCCACAGGCCGATGATCGGGATCCGGTCGGTCATCGCGCGGTGGTAGGCGTCGACCACGACGCGGCAGCCGACGTCGCCCATCGCGCCGCCCATGACGGTGGCATCGGAGCAGAAGGCCACCGCCGCAGTGCCCTGGACGGTGCCGATCGCCGCGAGCATGCCGGAGTCGTCGTCGGGGGTGAGCAGCTCCATGGAGCCGTCGTCGAAGAGCGCGCCCAGGCGCAGTACCGGGTTGCGCGGGTCCTGCTCCCTGGGGAGCTTGACCGGAGGTGTGGCGGCGGGCGCTGCGGCGGTGGCGGTCATCTCAGTGGCTCCCGAAGACGACGGCGACGTTGGCGCCGCCGAACCCGAACGAGTTGTTGAGCGCGGCGATGTCGCCCAAGGGCAGGTCGCGCGGCTTGGTGGCGATGTCGAGCTCGACCTGGGGGTCGAGGTCGTCGAGGTTAATGGTGGGCGGCACGACTCGGTGGTGCAGGGCCAGGACGGTCGCCACCGCCTCCAGGGCGCCGGCGCCGCCGAGCAGGTGCCCGGTCATCGACTTGGTGCTGGTGACGACCACGTCGCCGGCGTGGGAGCCGAGAGTCGCGTGGATCATCAGTCCCTCGGCGATGTCGCCCTGCGGGGTGGAGGTGGCGTGGGCGTTGATGTGTGCGATGTCCCCCGGGCTGACATCGGCCTCGTGGAGCGCGCGGACGATGGCGCGGGCGCCGCCCCGGCCGGCCGGGTCGGGCTGGGCGATGTCGTGGGAGTCGGCGGTGATGCCGGCGCCGAGGACGGTCGCGTAGATCCGGGCCCCGCGGGCGAGTGCGTGCTCCTCGGACTCCAGCACCAGGCAGCCGGCCCCTTCGCCGAGCACGAAACCGTCGCGAGCGGTGTCCCAGGGGCGCGAGACGGTGGTCGGGTCGCCGTCGTTCTTCGACAGGGCCATCATCTGCGCGAAGGCGGCCATCGGCAGCGGGTGGATCGCCGCCTCGGTGCCGCCGGCGACGACGATGTCGGCCCGGCCCAGCCGGATCTGGTCGACGGCGAGCGAGATCGCCTCGTTGCCCGAGGCGCAGGCGGAGATCGGGGTGTTGACCGCGGCCCGGGCGCCGACGTACAGGCTGATGTTGGCGGCCGACGCGTTGGCCATCAGCATGGGGACGGCGAGGGGCGAGACCCGGCGCGGCCCCTTCTCACGCAGCACGTCGTAGTTGTCCAGGAGCGTCTGGACGCCGCCGATGCCGGAGGCGAAGGCGACGCCCAGACGGTCGTGGTCGATCGTGCCCTCGGCCGCGTCGGCCAGGCCCGAGTCGGCCCAGGCCTCCATCGCGGCCACCATCGCCAGCTGGGCGGACCGGTCGAGACGGCGGGCCTTGACCCGCTCCAGCACCTCGGTGGGCTCCACGGCGACCCGCGCCGCGATCTTCACCGGGAGCTGCTCGGCCCAGTCCTCCGTCAGGGCACGGACGCCGGAGCGCCCGTTGACGAGCGCGTCCCAGGTGCTGCTCACGTCGCCGCCGACTGGGGAGGTGACTCCGAGGCCGGTGACGACGACTCGCTTCGACGACATGAGGACTGTCCTTCGCTGGTGGTGGTCCGGTCGCGACGACCGGAGGAGGGGAGAGCGGTGGCTCAGGCGGAGGCGCGCTCGATGAACGCGACCGCGTCGCCGACGGTCTTGAGGTTCTTGACCTCGTCGTCGGGGATCGAGACGCCGAACTTCTCCTCGGCGGCGACGACGACCTCGACCATCGAGAGGGAGTCGACCTCGAGGTCGTCGACGAAGGACTTGTCGAGCTGGACGTCGTCGGCGTCCACGCCTGCGACCTCGTTGACGATCTCGGCGAGGTCGGCGCGGATCTCTTCGGTGGTGGGCATCGGTGCTTCCTTCTCTGTGGTGGGGGTGGTGCGGATATCAGGGCAGGACGACGACCTGGGCGGCGTACGCCAGGCCGGCGCCGAAGGCGATGAGCAGTGCGGTGTCACCCGAGCGGGCGTCGCCGTCGGCGTACATCCGCTCCAGGGCGAGGGGGATCGAGGCGGCGGAGGTGTTGCCCTGGTCGACGATGTCGCGTGCGATGCGCACCGTGTCGGGCAGCTTCATCGAGCGCGCCATGGCGTCGGTGATGCGCATGTTGGCCTGGTGGGGGACGAAGCAGTCGAGCTCGTCGACGCCGATCCCGGCGCGGTCGAGGGCCTGCAGCCCGATCTTGGCCATCGCGAACGACGCCCACCGGAAGACGGCGTTGCCCTGCATCACCAGGTGCGGCATCACGGGGGAGTCGGACGCGACGACGTCGCGCCAGTCCTCGCGCTGACGGATCAGGTCGTACTGCTCGCCGTCGGAGCCCCACACGACCGGGGCGATGCCCGGGGTATCGCTCGGGCCGACCACCGCCGCACCGGCTCCGTCGGCGAAGATGAACGCCGTGCCGCGGTCGTCGGGGTCAGTGAGGTCGGTGAGCCGCTCGACGCCGATCACGAGCACATGACCGGCGCTGCCGGCACGCACCAGGTCGGAGGCGAGCGAGACGCCGTGGCAGAAGCCCGCGCACGCCGCCGAGATGTCGAAGGCCGCCGCCTGGTCGGTGCCGAGGTCGTGGGCGATCAGGGTCGCGAGCGCCGGGGTCTGCATCAGGTGGCTGATGGTCGCGACGATGACCGTGTCGATCTGACGGGCGTCGAGTCCGGCGCGCTCGATCGCCTGCCGCGCGGCGGCGGTGCCCATCACCCGCACGGACTCCTCGGGGTCGGCCCAGCGCCGCTGCCGGATGCCGGAGCGCTGCTGGATCCACTCGTCGGTGGAGTCGATGCGCTCGATGAGGTCGGCGTTCGGCACGACGACCGAGGGACGATAGGCACCCAGTCCGAGGATCCGGGCGTGGGCGGCCCCGGTCGACGACGCGAGGACGCGTCGCTGGGTCACGATGCGGCACCCTCGGGGTAGAGGCGCAGCAGCGGCTGGCCGGGCGAGACGAGGTCGCCGTCCTCGACGAGCCACTCGACGATCTGTCCGCCGTGGGCGGCCGTCACGACGATGCGGTCGCGCAGGCTGGCGACGTCTCCGATGGTCGCCCCGGCGCTCAGCGCCTCGGCGTCCGCGGCTGCTCCGTCGAGGTGGAAGGTGCCCTTGGCGGGCGAGACGACCATCCGCCAGGTCGGGGTGACGCCGAGCCCCGAGGCCTCGCCGTGCTTCTCGACGAACGCGCGCGCGTCGTCGAGCTGGTCGGGGGTCTTGAGGGCGAAGGTCTCGACCCCCTTGAGGGCCCGCTTCGCGATGCCCGTGAGCGTGCCGGCCGGCGGCATCTCCAGGATCCCGGTCACGCCCAGGTCCTCCATGCTCTCCAGGCACAGGTCCCAGCGCACGGGGCTCGCGATCTGACCGACCAGCCGCTTGAGCACCTCGCGCCCGTCGTGGACGATCTGGCCGTCGCGGTTGGAGATCACCCGGGTGCGCGGGTCGTGGGTGGAGATCGAGCGGGCCAGGGCGGCGAGGTGGCCGACCGCCGGCTCCATGTGGTGCGTGTGGAAGGCGCCGGCCACCGACAGCGGCATCAGCCGTGCCTTGGCGGGCGGGTCGGCCTTGAGAGCCTCGAGCTGCTCGAGGGTCCCGGCAGCGACGACCTGACCGGGACCGTTGTCGTTGGCGGCGGTGAGCCCGTGCCGGGTCAGCGCGGCCAGCACCTCGTCGCGGTCGCCGCCGAGGATCGCGGTCATGCCGGTCGGGGTGGCGGCCGAGGCCGTGGCCATCGCGCTGCCGCGCTCGCGCACCAGCACCATCGCCTGCTCGGCGGTCAGCACCCGCGCACCCACGGCAGCCGTGATCTCGCCGACGCTGTGCCCGGCGACGGCGCCGATCTTCTCGAAGGCGTCGCCCGGGTGGGGGAACAGGTTGAGGGCGGCGACCAGACCGGTCGCGACCAGCAGCGGCTGGGCTATCCGGGTGTCGCGGATGGCGTCGGCGTCCGCATCGGTGCCGTAGTGGACCAGGTCCAGGCCGGCGACGGTCGAGAGCCACTCGAAGCGCGCGGCGAA
>WLIH01000148.1 GCA_009702305.1 Actinomycetota bacterium
CCCGGCACCGTGCCGGCGATCGTGATCGCCGTGCTCGGCTGGACCTGGCTGCCCCGCTGGGCACGGACCTGCTCGTGGCGGCGCCTGCTGCTGGCGTCGTACGCCGTCGGGCTGGGCTGGCTGCTCGCCCTCGCGCTGGTCGACGGGCCCGAAGGCATCTCGCGGGTGCTCGGCCATCCGAGCGAGTACCTCGTCTCGGCGCGCGAGGTCGGGAGCATCTCGACCTTCCTGCACGAGTACGTGTCGCGGATCCCGCTGGACGCACCCGACAACTGGCCGACCCAGTTCGCCGGGCATCCCCCTCTAGCCGGTCTCTTCTTCGTCGCCCTGGTGCGGGTCGGCCTCGGCGGCGACCTCGCCGCCGGCCTGGTCGTCGTGGTGATCGCCGCGACGACCTCCCTGGCGGTGCTCACGACGCTGCGGGCGCTGGGTCGCGAGCAGCTGGCCCGGACCGCGGCGCCGTTCGTGGTGCTGACGCCGGCTGCGGTCTTCATGGCGGTCTCGGCGGACGCGATGTTCGGCGCCGTGACGGCCTGGGCGCTCGCCTGCCTGGCGATCGCGGCCACCCACCCCGACCGGCGCAGGCTGCTGGCGTGGTCAGCGCTGGCGGGTCTGCTCTTCGGTGCGGCCGTGATGCTGTCCTACGGCCTGCCGCTGATCGGGGTCGTGGCACTCGCGGTGCTGACGGCGGCCAGGTCGTGGTGGCCGCTGCCAGTCGCCGCTGCGGTGGCCGCGCTGGTCGTGCTCGGCTTCGCCGCGGGCGGGTTCGCCTGGTGGGAGGCCTACCCGGTCCTGCACGACCGGTACTGGGACGGCATCGCGGCGTCCCGGCCGGCGTCGTACTGGATGTGGGGCAACCTCGCGGCCCTCCTGGTCAGCGCAGGTCCGGCACTCGGCGCGGGTCTGGGCCACGTCGGCACCCGGTGGCGCTCGCTGGACCGCACCGCCGTCCTGCTGGTCGCCGGGGCGACGGTGGCCGTGGTGGCCGCCGACCTCTCGCGGATGAGCAAGGCCGAGGTCGAGCGGATCTGGCTGCCGTTCATGCCGTGGCTGACGCTCTCGCTGGTGCTGCTGCCCGCCGGCGCGCGTCGCTGGGCCCTCGGGCTCCAGCTGGTGACCGCGCTCGTCGTGCAGCAGCTGCTCTACACGAGCTGGTAGTCCTGTCGATCTGGCCGGTCGATCAGGCCCGCAGGGGCGCCGTGGCGAACTCCGCGAGCCCGACCTCGGGCAGCACGGCCGCGGCGAAGCCGAGCTCGGAGCGCGCGCGGGCCGGCGACGCGACGATATGGCGCACGTCGCCGAGCCGGTAGCCACCCGTCACGTCCGGCGCGATGTCGCGCCCGGTGCCGGCCGCGACGAGCTCGGCGACCTGACGGATGCCGACCGGGTGCCCCGAGGCGACGTTGTAGGCGGCGAAGTGCCCCGTGGGTCCGGAGGCGACCGCGCGCAGCGCTGCGAGGTTGGCCTGCGCGACGTCGGAGACGTGGACGAAGTCGCGCATCTGAGCGCCGTCCTCGTAGACGCGAGGCGCCTCGCCGCGCTCGAGGGACGAGCGGAACATCGCGGCGACGCCGGAGTACGGCGTGTCCCGCGGCATGCCCGGCCCGTAGACGTTGTGGTACCTCAGCGCGACAGCCGAGGCGTCCGCCTGGCGCACCCAGGCCGAGGTGTAGTGCTCCTGGGCGACCTTGCTCGCGGCGTAGCTCGAGCGGGGGTCGAGCCGCGCGTCCTCGTCGACCAGAGCCCAGCCGAGCGGCTGGTCGCAGACGGGGCAGTGGTTGTCGAAGTCGCCGCCCTCCAGCGCGGCGCGCGGTCGCGGCGGCGGCACCTGGTCGCCGTGCACCGCACAGGTGTAGCGCCCCTCGCCGTAGACGACCATCGAGGAGGCCAGCACGAGGCGGTCGACGTGGGCCTCGTGCATCGCCGCCAGCAGGACGGCGGTGCCGAGGTCGTTGTGGCCGGCGTACGCCGGGAGGTCGGAGACCGTGACGCCCGCACCGACGACCGCGGCCTGGTGGCACACGGCGTCGACGCCGCGCAGCAGCCCGGCCAGGGCTTCGGCGTCACGGACGTCGACCTGGTGGGTGCCGGCGGGCACCGTGCTGCGGCCGTGGGCCATGGGGAGCATGACGTCGAGGCGCACGACCTCGTGACCGTCGGCCTCGAGTCCCGCGCCGATCGCAGCGCCGATGAAGCCGGCCGAGCCGGTCAGCAGCACCTTCACGAGAGCTCGCCGGGGATGTCGTAGGTCAGCTCCAGGCCGTCGGCCCAGGTCGAGCAGGAGCAGCCGTGCGGGTCGGGCAGCCGGGCGATCGTCTCGCCGAGCACCGTCGTCAGCCGCTCCAGGTTGGCCTGGAAGCGCGCGAAGACCTCGGCCTGACCAACGCCCTCGCCTTCCTCGGCACCGGCGTCCATGTCGGTCACCAGGGCGATCGCGGTGTAGCACTGACGCATCTCACGGGCGAGGGCCGCCTCCGGGTGGCCGGTCATGTTGATCAGCGTCCACCCCTGGTCGGCGTAGTGACGCGACTCGGCGCGTGTGGAGAAGCGAGGACCCTCGATGACCACCATCGTGCCTCCGTGGACGATGCCGGGGTCGGCCGCGAGCACGGCGGCGCCGAGCCGGGCGCAGTACGGATCTCCGAAGGGCAGGTGCACGGCACCGGACTCGACGTACGACGGGACGCGGCGGTAGGTGCGGTCGACGAGCTGATCGGGCACGACCACGTCGCCGGGCGCCACCTCGTCGCGCAGGCCGCCGACCGCGCAGGGCGCGAGCACCTGACGCACGCCCAGCGAGCGCAGCGCCCAGAGGTTGGCGCGGTACGGGATGGCGTGCGGCGGGAAGTCGTGGTGCAGCCCGTGACGCGGCAGGAAGGCGACGGAGCGACCGGCGACGGTGCCGACGGCGATCGGGGCCGACGGCGCGCCGTACGGCGTGTCGACCACGACCTCCTCGGGATCGTCGAGGAACGAGTAGAAGCCGGTGCCGCCGATGACGGCGACCTCTGCGCGGGTCATGGGCACACTGTGCCAGCCGGCCCTCAGCGCTGGTTGCCGGGCAGCTCGAGCACCTTCCAGACCGCCGCCCAGACCTCCTTCGGCGCGATGCCGGCGTCGAGCGCCTCGTTGACGGTGCGGCTGCCGAGCTCGCCGATCACGAAGAGGTCGGCCCACGAGCGGCTCGATGCCCGGCCCAGAGCGTGGTCGAGGCGATCCCAGAACTCCGTGTGCCGCACGGGCTCCATGATGCCGCAGCTCGATGACCCGCTCGGTCGACGGTCGCGCACGACGGGACTCAGGAGCGGCGCGCCACGACCTCGAGCCAGGGCGTGTCGCGGATGCCGATGCGGTGCCCGACCGACTCGACGCTCCAGCCGGCGTCGTGCAGGGCTGCGCGCAGGGGCTCCTCGCGCCACAGCACGAAGCGGCGCGGGGTGTCGATGGTGCCGTGGGTCGACCACAGGTCGCCGTCGCCCTCCTTGAGGGTCGCCGCGAGCAGGCCGTCGGGCCGCACCGCCGCGTGGAGTCGAGCCAGCAGCCGGGGCAGATCCATGCGCTCGACGTGGAGCAGGCAGGCATTGGCCCAGACGGCGTCGTACGGCGCTCCGGGATCGCGCGGATCGTCGAGGTCGTCGTGGAGCGGGTCGAGCAGGTCAGCGGCGTGGCCCTCCGCGCGGAGCAGCTCCGCGAAGGCCGGGGTGATGTCGGTGCGGCGCACCACCAGCCCGAGCTCCTCGAGGATCCGGGCATCGCGGCCACCGCCCGAGCCGATCTCGAGCACCCGCGCCCCCTCGCCCAGGCGCTCGCGCAGCTGCTGGACCCGGTCGCGCAGCCACGGCGGCACGTCGCTGGCAGCGAGGCTGTAGTCGAGCGCACGGGAGTCGTAGGCGGCGACGGTGATCGCCGAGACGGCGTCCCGGACGTCCCACGCGTGGTGGAGCAGGTCGTGCAGCAGGTAGCGCGCGAGCGAGTCGACCGTGAACTCGCTGCCGTTGCTGCGCGTGCCGCGGCGCGACCAGGCGTCGCCGGGCACGGCGTCGAACGCAGCGGCGACGGCCTCGGCAGCGGTCGCGAGGGCGGCAGTGACCGCGGCCGGATCGTCGTGGGCGTAGTCCTGCTCGATGGCCGTCTCGTCCTGGTCCCAGTTGGCGAAGGCCGGGTCGTCCTCGCGCAGCATCAGAGCGAGGCGCTCGCCGAAGACGGCGTGCACGTCGCGGACGTGGCAGGCGTACTCGAGCACCGACCAGGTGGTCGCGCTGGTGCGCGCCGTCGCGCCCGGTGCGCGCAGCACCTCGACCCAGGTGCGGGCGTTGCCGCGCACGAGTGCGCCGATCTGGCTGCGCTCGACCCGGGCCGCGTCGAAGCCGCACTCCTCGCACGGTCGTTGCAGGACCCAGGTCCAGTCCTTGGTGTCGGGCTCGATGACGCTCATGGGTCCATGCTCGCGCCCGCGGCAGCCGGACGGCGATCGGGATCCTGCCAAGGTGACGGCAGATGGCGCCAACCGCCCGGGCCGGTGAGATCGAAACCCGGGATCAAGACTCAGGTGAGCAGCAGCTTGTCGAGACGACGCCGCACGATCATCAGGCCGACCAGTCCCATCGCGACCAGGTAGACGACCGAGACGGCCGAGCCCCACGACAGCGCGCCCGTGGTCAGCTCGCGGCACAGCACGACCCCGCGGTAGAGGGGGGTGCACTCGACGACCCATCGCACGCCGGCCGGGAACGCGGTGATCGGGAAGAAGGTGGCGGAGAACAGGAACATCGGCAGGGTCGCCAGCGTGACGAACTCGAAGTCCTGCCACGAGCGCATGAAGGTGGTGAGCGCCATGCAGACGCCGCCGAAAGCGAGCCCGATCAACAGAGCCGCCGGCACCACCAGCACCGCCCACCACGACGAGACCAGCCCCATCGCCAGCATCACGACCAGGAAGCCGGCGGAGTAGATGCCGCCGCGCAGCAGCGACCAGCTCAGCTCGCCGCGCGCGATGTCCATCGTGCCGAGCGGGGTGGCCAGCATCTGGTCGAAGAGCTTGTTGTACTTCAGCTTGAAGAAGAAGTTGAAGGTGGAGTCGAGCAACGAGCCGTTCATCGCCGAGGCCGCGAGCATGCCGGGCGCGACGAACTCGGCGTACGGGATGGTCTGGCCGTTGAACTCGAACCCGCTGATCAGCTGACCGACCCCGACGCCGATCGAGAACAGGTAGAAGACCGGCTCCAGGAAGCCGGTCGCGAAGATGTACCACGCGCGGCGGTAGGCCAGGAAGTTGCGGTAGAGCAGCAGCCCGGTCGCCTCGGTGGGCGTAGGACCGGACGCCGCACGGGCGACCGCGGAGGTCAGCATCGCCATCTCAGCTCACCATCCTGCGAGTCAGGCGACGCACGGCCCACCACCAGCCGAGAGCGGTCAGCGCCACCAGGTAGGCGACGTGGATCGCGACCATCGACCAGTCCACCGTGTCGAGGACGAGCATGCGGGTCAGGTCGACCCCGTGCCACAGCGGGGTCAGCCGGGCCAGCGCCTCCATCCAGCCGTCGAGGTTAGCGATCGGGAAGAAGGCGCCGGAGAAGAGGAAGAGCGGGATCATGCCGAGCCGGAAGACGATGGAGAAGGCGCTCTCGTCCTTGAGGCCGGCGCTGAACGCATAGATCGGGGTGGCGAACGCGGCGCCGATCAGCAGCTGCACCACGAAGGCCGCCAGCACGCCGGGCACCGACTCGAAGACACCGAACGGCGCCATCACCGCGAGGAACACCGCGCAGGTGAGCGCCACCCGGAACAGCACGAAGCCCAGGTGCGACAGGATCACCTCGGGCACCCCCAGCGGCGAGGCCGTCATGCCGAAGTACGACTTGTGCCACTTGATCATCCCCATGACCGGGTAGGTCACCTCGCCGAAGACCGTGGTCATCGCCTGCGCCGCGACCATGCCGGGTGCCACGAAGGCGAGGTAGGACGTGGCGCCCTCGAGCTGGTCGGGGTCGCCGTCGATGAAGCCGCCCAGGAGCACCCCCATCGCCAGCACGTAGAGCAGGGGCGTGACGAACGACGAGATCGCGCTGCCCTTCCAGGTGCGCTTGTAGGCGATCGCCCAGTAGTCGAAGAGCCGTGCCGCCCCGGCGAGGGTGCTGCGCGGCGCGGTGCTCGCGATCGGCTTGCCCATCAGTCGACCAGCGTCCGGCCGGTGAGGCGCAGGAAGACGTCCTCGAGCGTGGAGCGCCGCACCAGAGTCGCGACCGGCGCGAGCCCGCGCTCGTGCACCTTCGCGACCGTCTCCTCGCCGTCGGCGGTGTAGAGCAGCAGCCGGTCGGGCAGCACCTCGACCCGCTCCGCGAGGTCGGCCACCTGCTCGGCCAGGTCGGCGTGGGTGTCGCCCTCGGCAGCGACACCGAAGCGCAGCTCGGCGACCTCGCGCGTCGAGTGGTCGGCGATCAGCTGCAACGGCGACCCCTCCGCGACGATCAGCCCCTTGTCCATCACCACGAGGCGGTCGGTGAGCTGCTCGGCCTCGTCCATGTAGTGGGTGGTGAGCACCAAGGTCACGCCCTGCTGCTTGAGCCGGAAGAGTCGGTCCCAGACGACGTGGCGGGCCTGCGGGTCCAGGCCGGTGGTCGGCTCGTCGAGCAGCAGCACCTCGGGTCGGTTGATCAGGCTGCGCGCGATGGTCAGCCGCCGCTTCATGCCTCCGGAGAGGTCCTCGACCATCGCCGAGGCCTTCTCGGTGAGCTGGACGAACTCCAACAGCTCGTCGACACGCTCGCGGACCTCCTTGCGCGGC
>WLIH01000149.1 GCA_009702305.1 Actinomycetota bacterium
AGTCGGCGGGGAGCCTCCTGGACGACTCTGGTGTGTCACGACCTCCACCTCCCGCCGGCCCGCACGCCGCCAGCCCGGCCGCCCACCCCGCCCACCTCTCCCCGCCGCCGGGGACGGGTTTGTGCCCGGGACGCCGTAATCTGTCCCGGTCATGCGCACCTACGAGGTCCGCACCTACGGGTGCCAGATGAACGTCCACGACTCCGAGCGCCTCACGGGGCTGCTGGAGGACGCGGGCTACGCCGCCGCGCCGGCCGGGGAGCAGGCCGACGTGGTCGTGTTCAACACCTGCGCGGTCCGGGAGAACGCCGACAACAAGCTCTACGGCAACCTCTCCCACCTCGCCCCGGTCAAGGCTGCCAACCCGGACATGCAGATCGCGGTCGGCGGGTGCCTGGCCCAGAAGGACCGCGCGACGATCACCGCGAAGGCCCCCTACGTCGACGTCGTCTTCGGCACTCACAACATCGGATCGCTGCCGGTGCTGCTGGAGCGGGCGCGGGTGCAGCAGGAGGCCCAGGTCGAGATCCTGGAGGGCCTCGACGTCTTCCCGTCGACCCTGCCGACCAAGCGGGACTCGGCGTACGCCGCCTGGGTCTCGATCTCGGTGGGCTGCAACAACACCTGCACGTTCTGCATCGTCCCGGCGCTGCGCGGCAAGGAGAAGGACCGCCGACCCGGCGACATCCTGGCCGAGATCCGAGCTCTCGTCGCCGAGGGCGTCAGCGAGATCACCCTGCTCGGGCAGAACGTCAACGCCTACGGCGTCGAGTTCAGCGAGCGTCAGGCCTTCTCCCAGCTGCTGCGCGCGTGCGGTGAGATCGAGGGCCTGGAGCGGGTCCGCTTCACCTCGCCGCACCCGGCGGAGTTCACCGACGACGTGATCGAGGCGATGGCCGAGACGGCCAACGTGATGCCGTCGCTGCACATGCCGTTGCAGTCCGGCTCCGACAAGGTCCTGCGCGACATGCGCCGCTCCTACCGCTCGGCGAAGTACCTCGGCATCATCGAGCGGGTCCGCGCCGCCATCCCGCACGCCGCGATCACGACCGACATCATCGTCGGCTTCCCCGGTGAGACCGAGGACGACTTCCTCGAGACGCTGCGGGTCGTGCGTGAGTCGCGCTTCGCCGGCGCCTTCACCTTCCAATACTCCAAGCGGCCGGGCACCCCGGCAGCCACGCTCGAGGACCAGGTGCCGCCCGAGGTCGTCAAGGACCGCTACGGCCGACTGGTCGAGCTGGTCAACGAGATCGCCTGGGAGGAGAACCAGCGTCTGGTCGGCCGCACGGTCGAGCTGATGGTGGCCGAGGGCGAGGGCCGCAAGGACGCCGAGACCCTGCGCCTCTCGGGTCGGGCCAGCGACAACCGGCTGGTGCACTTCGTCGCGCCGGACGACACCCACGGTGAGCCGGTGCGGCCCGGCGACATGGTGACGGTGGAGATCACGCACGCCGCTCCCCACCACCTGGTCGCCGACCGGGTGGTGTCCGTACGCCGCACCCGCTCGGGCGATGCCTGGCAGGCACGCTCGGCCGCTCCTGCGGTCACCGGCGTCGGCCTGGGCATGCCGTCGATCGGCGCGCCCGCGCCGCTGCCCGACGCTCCCGCCTGTCGCTGAGCCGGTCGGTGGGGACAGCCGGTCGGCGGGGATAGTCGGGGACCTTCAGGACGCCCGTACGGCGTACCTGAGGTGCCGAACGTCCACGACTATCCCGGACCCGACCTGGACGGCCGCTCCTGATCAGGCAGGGGAGTCCTGGGCGGGGTCGACGTCCTGACCGTGCTCGCCGTGCTTGGTCGCCTCGGTGTCGGTGTCCTCGCCCTCGCGCGTCTCGGTGGGGGCGTCGTCGAGCGCGGGGTTGGACTCGGGCGGCAGGTCGGGGATGACGTTGAGGTCGTCCCCGCCGTCGACGGCGTCGGGTCCGCCGGGGTTGGGCTCGGGCGGGCCGGCCTCGGGGGTGGGCTGGGGGCCCAGCTCGGACTCGGGGGAGGTGTCGGTCACGGGGACCTCCTTCCCGGGTGGCCGGCTCAGAAACCGAAGCTGGTGTACGGCGCCACGCCGCCCGCGGTCAGGCCGTCCAGCACGAACCGCTCGTGCGGCACCACAGGGCCTGGCAGGGTGTCGAGCGCGGACAGCGGCGTCCACCGCAGCTCGGCGCACTTGAGCGGCTCGATGATGCGGGGCTCGCCCGACCAGGACCGGGCGGTGAAGAAGAAGTCGACGCGCTGCTCGATCGGCTCCGGACCGTTGGTGCGCTGCATCGACGTCACGAACTCCAGCGCGAGGTCGCCCACCCCGAGCTCCTCGGCCGCCTCGCGGCGGGCGGCGTCGTAGGCCGTCTCGCCGGCCTCGACATGTCCCGCGGCGGCCGAGGCCCAGTGGTGGTCCATGTAGCCGGTGTGGTGCCGCAGCTGCAGCAGGACCTCGGCTCCCTGGGCGCCGTCGCGGGTCAGCAGGACGTACGCCGCCGGCACGATGGTGAAGCGGTCGCTCATGTGGAGGGCTGGTCCTCGGAGGTCTCCGCGTTCTCGGCCTGAGCGGCGGCTGCTGCCTGGGCGCCGTCGTCGCTCCCGGTCAGCTCGCTCTCGTGCTCGCCCGGCGGCACGTCCGTCGGAGCCGCCGGCTCGTCGCGGTCCTCGGGGATCGGCGCGGTCACGGCAGGTCGTCGTTCTTCTTGTCGAGCCTGTCGAGACCGTCCTTGGCCTTCGCCACGCCCTGGGTGATCTTGTCGTGGTGCTTGCCGCCGGTGCGCTTGTCGGCCGCTGCCGCCGCCTTGTCGAGTCCGCCGGCGATCTTGTCGCCGTGCTTGTCCACGGCGTCGGCCAACTTGTCCTGGGCCTGCGCGCGGACCTTGTCGATCTTGGCCTTGTCGAACTTGTCGAAGAAGCCCATGTCGCCTCCTGTGGTCGGTGAGCCCGCTCGGGCTTGCCACACTAACGACATGGTCGTGAGCAGCGCGGTGCCCGTGGTCGCCGTGGTCGGTGCCACCGCCTCGGGCAAGACCGGCCTGTCCCTCGACCTGGCCGAGCGGCTCGGCGGCGAGATCGTCAACACCGATGCCATGCAGGTCTACCGCGGTATGGATGTCGGCACGGCCAAGCTGCCGCCGGACGAGCGGCGGGGCATCGCCCACCACCTGTTGGACGCGCTCCACGTGCGCGAGACGGCGACGGTCGCCCACTTCCAGGGGTGGGCCCGCGCCCTGGTCGTCGAGCTGCGCGAGCGTGGCACGGTGCCGGTGCTGGTCGGCGGCTCGGCGCTCTACACCCGAGCGATCCTGGACCGCTTCGAGTTCCCCGGCACCGACCTCGAGGTGCGCACCCGGCTCGAGGCGGAGCTCGCGGAGCTGGGTCACCCGGCCCTGCACGCGCGGCTGCGGGGGCTCGACCCGATCACCGCCAAGCGGATCGAGGTCGAGAACGGTCGCCGCGTGGTGCGGGCCCTCGAGGTCATCGAGCTCACCGGCCGCCCCTACACCGCGAGCCTGCCGGTGTTGGAGTACGTCGACCCGCACACCGTCCAGATCGGTGTCGACATCGACCGCCCGACGTTGGACGCCCGGATCGAGCAGCGGGTCGCCCAGATGTGGGCCGACGGCTTCGTCGAGGAGGTCGAGCGGCTGCTGGCCGACGGTCTCGACGAGGGCGTGACCGCCCGACGTGCGATCGGCTACCGCGAGGTCGTCGCCCTCCTGGCCGGCGAGCTCTCCGAGGATGAGGCCCGCGCGCGTACGGCGGCCGCGACGCGCCGCTTCGCCCGCCGTCAGGACGGCTGGTTCCGCAAGGACCCGCGCATCGTCTGGGTGCGCCACGACGACCCCGACCGGATCGCGGCGGCGTTGGCCGCGGTGAGTGCTGTCACCGAACGTTAATCAAGGTGCCGATGAGTCCGGGCCTGTGCCAGGGTCTGACCCATCATGAGTGCCAGCCCCGAGACCAGCAGCCCCGAGATCAGCAGCCCCGAGATCAGCCCCGAGATGACGACCCCTGCAGCGGGGCCCCAGACGGGCGAGGCGGCGATCGCGTCCCCGGACTACAGCGTCCTCAAGTGGCTGGTGATGGGCACCTTCATCGTCATCCTCAACGAGACGATCATGGTCAACGCCATCCCGCGCCTGATGGTGGAGTTCTCGGTCGGCCCGCGCACGGCGCAGTGGCTGACCTCGGCGTTCATGCTGACGATGGCGGTCGTGATCCCGGTGACCGGGTGGTTCCTGCAGCGGGTGACCACCCGTCAGGCGCTGGCCACCGCGATGACCGTCTTCTGCGCCGGCACGCTGCTGTGCGCCGTGGCGCCGACGTTCGCGATCCTGCTGGTCGGGCGCGTGATCCAGGCGGCCGGCACCGCGGTGATGATGCCGCTGCTGATGACGACGCTGATGACCATCGTCCACGAGCGCGACCGCGGCCGGATCATGGGCAACGTCACGCTGGCGATGTCGGTCGCCCCCGCGCTCGGCCCGGCCGTGTCCGGCGTGATCCTGCACGTCGCGTCGTGGCGCTGGATGTTCGGCGTCGTGCTCCCGATCGCGATCGCGATCACCGTCGTCGGCGTGCGTCGCCTGGTCAACGTCGGCGAGACCCGCGCCGGCACCGTCGACTGGCTCAGCGTGGTGCTCTCCGCGTTCGGCTTCGGCCCTCTCGTCTATGGCCTCTCGCGCCTGGGCGGCAGCACCGGCGCGGCCTACGTCCCGTGGCTCTCGATCGCTGTCGGCGCCGCGGCGATCACCCTCTTCGTGCTGCGTCAGCTGCAGCTCCAGCGCGGTGGCACCCCGCTGCTCGACCTGCGCGCGCTCACCCACCGCACCTTCACGCTGGCACTGGCGCTGATGTCGATCGCCTTCATGGCGATGCTCGGCTCGATGATCCTGCTGCCGCTCTACCTGCAGGAGGTCCGCGGCCTGTCCGAGCTGCAGACCGGCCTGCTGGTGATGCCGGGCGGGCTCGCGATGGGCCTGCTCGGACCGCGGGTCGGGCGGCTCTTCGACCTGTACGGCGGGCGGCCGCTGATCCTGCCCGGTGCTGTCGGCGTCCTCGTGTCGCTCGCGCTGCTCACCCAGGTCGGCGTCGACACGTCGGTCTGGTCGATCCTGCCGGCCCACGTCCTGCTGATGGTCTCGCTGGCCGCGGTCTTCACCCCTGTCTTCACCCTGGGTCTCGGGGCGCTGCCCCCGGAGCTCTACTCCCACGGCAGCTCGCTGCTCGGCACCCTGCAGCAGGTGGCCGCGGCGACCGGCACGGCCGTGATCATCGCGGTGATGGCGGCGCGCGAGACCGGGCTGCTCGACGACGGTGTCAACGCGCTCGAGGCCCAGGTCGGTGGCATGCAGTGGGGCTTCGGCGTGGGCGCGATCCTGGCCGTCGTCGTGGTGGCGATCGCGGTCGTGATGCCGGGACGCCTCCCCGAGGGCAGCGCCGAGGCCGGCCCCGCTGCGCACTGACGTATCTCGCTCGGCGGGCCGGTCCCGGTCCACTACCGTGGAGACGTGGACACGCGCGCCTGGACCGAGGTCGGCTCGACCGACGAGCTGGTCGCCCTGCTGGGTGAGCCCAACGACCGGGCGGCCACCAAGTCGCGTCCGGCGCTGCTCGACGTCGACCGCGACTGGCTCGCCGCGTCGCCGTTCTGCGTGATGGCCACGGCGGACGCCGAGGGTCGCTGCGACGCGTCCCCGAAGGGCGACCCCGCCGGTCAGCTCGTGCACGTGATCGACGAGCGCACCATCGCGATCGCCGAGCGACCGGGCAATCGGCGAGCCGACGGCTACCGCAACATCCTGGTCAACCCCCACGTCGGGCTGAACTTCCTCATCCCCGGTCGGGGCGACACGCTGCGCATCAACGGACGCGCCCGGCTCGTCAGCGACGCGCCGTTCTTCGACGACATGGTCGTGAAGGGCCACCGGCCGATCCTGGCCGTCGTGGTCGACATCGAGGACCTGTTCTTCCACTGCGCCAAGGCGTTCCTGCGCTCAGGGCTGTGGAAGCCCGAGACCTGGGACCCCGACGGGGTGGTGCCGCGACGGGCGGTCATCGCGCACCAGGTGGAGCCGAGTGGGGCCAGCATCGAGGAGCTCGACGCCTACTACGGGCCGGCCTACGAGGAGGGGATGTATGGCTGAGACCTACGCCTTCCTCAAGGGGCACGGCACCGAGAACGACTTCGTCCTGCTCCCCGACCACGACGGCTCCGTGCACGGCGGGCTAGATCCGGCCCGGGTGCGGGCGCTCTGCGACCGGCGCGCCGGGATCGGCGGCGACGGGGTGCTGCGCGTCATCCGCACCCGACACGTCCCCGACGGCGGTGGTCAGGAGACCGCCGAGTGGTTCATGGACTACCGCAACGCCGACGGCTCCCTGTCCGAGATGTGCGGCAACGGCATCCGCGTCTTCGCACTCCACCTCGTGCAGGAGGGGCTGGTCGACGCCAGTCGGCCGATCGCCGTCGGCACCCGCGACGGCATCAAGACGATCACGGTCGCCGGCGAGCTGGTCACGGTCGACATGGGCATCCCGAAGGTGCTCGGTGAGACCACGGTCGCTGTCGACGGCCACCGCTGGGCCGCCCGCCACGTCGAGATGGGCAACCCGCACGCCGTCGCGTTCGTCGACTCCCTCGACGCCGACGGTCCGGTGGGTCCGCTGCTCACCGCCCCTGACCACGACCCGGCGGAGTACCCCCTCGGCGTCAACGTCGAGTTCGTGGTGCGGCGCGGGCCCGAGCACGTGGCGATGCGCGTGCACGAGCGCGGGTCGGGGGAGACG